>JANXEL010000059.1 GCA_025058535.1 Ignisphaera sp.
CTGGATCTGATTAGTGGTAGGATTATTGCTGTAGTTGGCTTTGGTAATCAGGGTAGGGCATGGGCCACCACTCTAAGGGACAGCAAGCTCCATGTGATTGTCGGGAATATTAGGGATGCTGCATATGAAGAGGCTGTTAGAGCGGGCTTTGAAACATATTCTATTGGTGAGGCTGCTAGTAAAGCAGATATCATTGCCCTCCTACTTCCTGATGAGGTTGCCCCAAGGGTATTCTATGAGGAGATAGAGCCTCACGTTAGAGGTAAACCGCACTACGTGTTGGTCTTTGCAAGCGGGTATAATGTGGCCTACGGCTTTATAGAACCTCCACAAAATGCTGATACGGTGATGGTTGCTCCAAGGATGATTGGCGCTGGTATTCTAGACCTCCATAGACAGGGTAGAGGATACCCTGTACTGCTCGCCGTTGCTAGAGATGTATCCGGAAATGCATGGGGCTATGCAAAGGCTGTGGCAAAGGGTATTGGGGCTATTGGGAGGCCAGGTGGCGTTGCTATAAGGTCGAGCTTCGAGGAGGAGGCTCTAGTGGATCTACTGACGGAGCAGACGTGGAGCCCCCTTCTGATAGCGGCCTTCATGGCATACTTCGAGGTTGTAACCAAGGAATTCGGGGTATCTCCAGAGGTTGCCATACTTGAGCTGTATGCATCTGGAGAGCTGGCGGAAGTGGCAAAGCATATGGCGGAGCTTGGGCTATTAGAACAGCTGAAGCTCCATTCAAGAACAAGCCAGTACGGGCACCTCACTAGACTAAAGAGGTACCTCACAGAGGATCTAAAGGATAAGATTAGACAAGCCGCTAGGGAGATCATAAGTGGTGAGTTCGCTAAGGAGTGGGCGCTGGAACAGCTCGTGGGGCTACCAACCTTCAAAAAGCTGCATAAAGAGCTAGCAGAATCGATGCTAGCCAAAGCTGAGAGGGAGCTCTACAGAGTTCTCGGTAGGAGATAGAGGGAAAGCTCACCAGACTGGGCACACACCCTGTAGGCAGTTAGAGGTTTAGAGATTGCTGTAGATCGAGGCTTGCCCTCCCCACCCAGTGTATACATTAAGCAGCTGTTATTACGGGTCTGAAAACCATCTGATTTGCACTGGTGAAGTAGTGCATGAAACTGCAGCTAGCGAAGCAATGATGGATATCTGGGGAAGCCAGCACGTCGGATACCTCAAATAAACCTGGATAGATGGAGGCATGAATAGGTTGGATGCCCATTAGAACGAGGTGCGCCTCTCAATCAAAATGATTATACCTGATGAGAGCAGGGATATATACTGTAGTGGAGCGTGGGTAAAGCAGTAGTGACATCATCACTCTTCAATGAAGCACTAATTGCGGCAGTGTACAGAGTTTGCAAATTTTATTACTGCTTTTACTTTAGTAGGAAGTTTTCAAAGAGCTCCACGGCTGACCCAGTTGAAGGTGTGTTTAGAATGTGTTTTAAACAGGAGTTGAATTCATGCACCTCCATCCACCACCTTTTATTGAAGTGGTGCAGTAGCCCGGTACTAGCTGGTCTGGGCCCACCTTGTAATTGAGACCAAGGCGAGCACTTGAATTCCAGAGGTTGCGTCCACTATTTTGAATTCGTTATTGGAGGTTCCATACAGATGAAATGCGCGTTCCATGTGGTACCTTATATAGCTGTTCCCCTAGCTACCTCTAACTGAGGTTGTGAGAAAATGGGAATCTGCACAGATCTAGAGAGATGTGTAGGGGTAAAGCTGATAGCCACACTACTCTCAATACTCTTAGCGCTATCCATGCTTCCAGTATCTGGAGCAGTGCTAGTGGCGCAGAACGGTGGTGAAGCTGCCCACCAGGTTGAGCTGGCTAAGGCAGGGATTCTCCGTATAATGCTCACAGCAGCAGCTAATCTAAACGTGTCTACCGAGCTGAGAATCTCTATAGATTCTCTGCTCAGAGTTAACATATCTGCGCTAGAGCGTAGTGAGCTGAAGGAGTGGGTTTCAAGTGCTTCAAGGCTTCTGACCAGCATTGAGGTGGAGATTAGAGAAGGTAGGGCGTATGCTACCGGCACGGTTTTGAGGAGGTACCTAAATGGTCTTGCAAGAGCAGTTGAGGCTAGAGCTAAGAGGCTCAACCTCACAGATGATGAGATAGGGAAGATTACAGCCAACATATCTAGCGCTAGAACGGCTAGAGAGGCTGTGAAGATTCTCGAGAGGTTGCGGGAAGGTGTGGAGGTGCGAAATGCGGAGAGATTTGCGGTATTGGTTGTTAAAAGAAGTGCGGAGAGTGTTGAGGAGGGTTCTGTAGAGTTGATTGCAAGAGCGCACAGTATGCTCGAAAAGGTTGCAGGTGTCCTCAATACAACTCTCGATAGATTGAGGGCTGCTAACGCTTCAGAGAGCGCTCTGGAGGCTGTTGGCCGAGCCATGGAGAAGGTGAGAACTGCAAGAGAGATTCTGGGGAATGTCACCATCAAAGTTGCTGGAGCTCCTCCACCCATTAGAGGCGAGCAGATCAGGGAGCGTGTTAGAGAGGCTGTGAATAAGACGCTCTCTAATCTAGTTGAGAGGCTTCTGGAGGAAATTGGAGAGCTTAGAGAGAAGGTTGGAGAGCTTAGAGAGGAGTGTAGGAATGCAAATGCAACACAGCTTGTAGAGAGGTTAGAGGCTATACTGCAGCAGCTGGATTATGCAGCCAGCAGGATTGTGAACATATCCACGGTAGATCTCTATACAGTGATGGGGGAGATCTCAAGGATAAAGCTTGAGGTTAGACAGATTGAGAAGATGCTAGAGACCAGCATTGAAGAGATCCCAAGGCACCTCATGGATCTAGACAACCTCTTCAACAAGACTGTGAGGGAGCTGAGGAGCCTTATAGAGGATGTAAATAGAGCTGTGGAGGAGCTCAGCAAAATAGATACGTCTAGAATTGTATGCATAGCTATATACCCACCTCCACCAGCTTGTGAAATAGCTAGAAGGTTACCAGAGATCCTAGAGCATGCCAGAAGGGTTGTTCTAGAGGAGCAGAATAACATGGGTAGAGCTATGGAGCTGTATAGCGAAGGTAGAAAGGGTGAAGCGGTAAGCCTACTGCTTAGGACAAAGGCGCGGCTATACTCCGTGAAATTCCAGCTAGACTACGTAAAGAAGCTCCTCCAAGAGTTCATAGGGAGAACACCAGTTCCATCCACATCTACACCAATTCCACCAATGCCGCCCGTCGAGATAAACCAAACAAAGGTAAGGCTGTATGTCACTGAGCTTCGCATTAGGGGAAGAACCCTCCAGCTTCAAATGACTGCTGAAAATAGAGGTGCTGTGGACATCAAGGTGAATAGAATCATCCTAAGGGCTGGTGAGATATCGATAGAGAGGAGCGTGAGTGTTATTGTCAAAGCTGGCTCTATGGCCAGAATTGTGGTGAACATAGATGTGGACATCAATACAGCTGTTGAGCTGCTTCGATATCATAGGATTGTAGTAGAGCTGTACGCAGGGGAACTTTTGGTGGCGTCCACATCAACAAACATAGGTGTGTAGAACCAATTATTTTTTAAATCTCCACATAGAATCAGCAGAGTGATGTGTCTTAGGGGTGGAAATACTGTGGGGAAATTCATTTCCACATCAACAGTAT
Organism: Ignisphaera sp.; assembly: GCA_025058535.1. GTDB lineage: Archaea > Thermoproteota > Thermoprotei_A > Sulfolobales > Ignisphaeraceae > Ignisphaera. The sequence goes on from JANXEL010000059.1 coordinate 3,635, forward strand.
CTGCAGCCCTGCTGCTACTAACATTAATTTCCACCACTGCCTACTGTGAGCTGAAGCCCTATGCAACTATATACGTGAATGAAAATGGTGTGGCTATAGTAAACATAACTGTTGGTGCTAGCCAGGGGGTCAACACAGCCTCCCTGCCTGTGAAACCCCTAGAGCTAACAATAGAGGTTAGGTGCGATGGGTATGAGGCTCCTTGGGTACTTGCTAACGATACACAGCTGCACTTCTACACTGAAGATGTCTGCAGCGCTGCTGTGAGCTATGTGGCCAACACGTCAATCCAAGGCGGTGTGCTCACCATGGAGGTGGTGGGTGGTGGACCTGTAAAGCTCGCTCTAGCCTCAAATATAGTGCTTCTAACACTACCGCAAAGCGTAGCAGCTGTAGCACGTGAGAGCAACCTGCTAGCTATAGTGTTCACTGCTCCGGCAACAATAGCCTATACAGTGCTCACAGAACCAACAACTACGGAGCCAACAAAGGGTCCAACAACAACCATACCGACTCAAGCAGCCAGCCCGACACCAGTGCCAACCACAAAACCCACAACACCTACACAAACAACCACACTGATCCAAACAACTGAAACAGCTACACCAGCTCAAGCAGTAGAACAGACAAAAACCCTCAAGCCACCAGCAATAGCTGTAATTGGAATAGCCATAGCAGCAACTGCTGTGACAATCACAGTGCTGCTGAAACGTAGAGGTGTACTCAAACAGCACACAAGGACTTAGACGTTTCCAATCAATTTTACAAATGACTACACGTTTTAGATCTATCAACAGGATCTACACATCCTCAGTACATGTATTAGGAGATTCTCCAAGCACACACTCCTCCAAATAGAACTCGTGACTAACTGAAAAACTTCGTGCTACAGTCTACCCTGAAGAACCAGGCAAGCCTTGAAGGATTTGAGAAGTAGATAGCCTAACGATCAATTTGTGCCCACCATTCAATCTTGCACTAGGTCCGTTCACATTGAAGTGTAGAGTGGGTGTACTCTCACATAGGGTGGTAGTTTACAGGCCTCTCTAGCTGTGTGTCTTCTATGATATCAGGCGGCTCAGCAGCTTATTAGCATCCTCCCTAACCCTTGCCAGAACCTCCTCACTAATTTCAATAACTGTTGGCTCTCTGCCTCGTCCCCAGCTGTAGAGTATAGGTGTAAGGACACCATCTCTGTGTCTGTAATGGAGGTTGATTATTTTCTCAGAGAGTGTGGCATTCATTCTGTGCCAGTGTGGATCTACTCTGGAACCAAACCTCACCACAAGTTTGCCTCTATTCTTAAGCCAGAACAGCTCATTTATTAGGGTGCTCCAGTACTCCTGAGGGTCGGCTATTGCGTTGAATAGCTCGATCCCGTGGAACATAACAACATCGGGATTCAGCTTCTCGATGAGCTCCACAGCCACCACATGGAGATGCGTCACTGATAGGCTTGCAGGATTTAGGGATTCAATGTATAGGTACCTCTTTACAATCCTTCCTGCAGATTCTCTGGAGAGACCTGCATATCTGGTAAGAGCTGCAATATGTGCCTCCAGGTTTTCATCCCTCGAGTGTCTGTAGGATATAAATAGCCCCTTGAGGTTATTTGTAGCGAGTATGTCTATGAAAGGTATTGCTACTACAGGTGGTCGGGCTATGGATGGATATGATACGTAGACTATGTCGCCCCTTCTCACAGGCTCTAAAACAAGCCTGGTTATTTCGAGGGTGCTGTTGAGTAGGTCTCCACCACCTAATCCCCTCTCCGGCCTGGGGGGCACGTAAACCTTGAGGCCCTCCCCCTCAATTATTGAGAAGGGCAGCTCCGTTACGGAAACAGGTGCTCCACGGACCTTCCTAAGCTCTAGTGAACGTGAAAGCAGACCTCTTAGAGATCTGTGCTTAAGGTAGATTATGGCATCTGCGACGAATTCTATAGCTCCCAACTCCAGCACCTCTTTCCCAAGAGGAATCTCTGCTACAGCTATTAATAGACCACTAACCACCTGTGCGAGCTGGTAAAAGAAGTTCAGAAGTAGTGCTCTCTGAGCCTCCTTCCTTTCATAGAGCTCTAGTGCAGCATTTACTGAATCTATCACCACAATCCTGTGTCCACCCTTTGCCACAATCTTCGTTATAGCATTCATCACATCCTCAGCTGATGTGGTGGGAAGCCTAACAAACTCCAGCAACCCTTTGCTCTCAGCTTCACCCAACCTTATTCCGAGTTTATCCATATTAGAAAACAGCTTATCCCTATCTTCGTAGAATGTTATGTAGAGGCACTTCCTACCCAGTAGGGTGTTTGCATAGCAGATCTTAGAGGCAAGGATGGTTTTACCAGCACCCGGGTGACCAACAATCAAAAGCATGCTACCAGGCTTCAACCCACCAAGTAGAGCATCGAGCTCTCTAGAACCGGTGGTGAGCACGTCCATAGAGCTTCCCTACAATTCTTGTGCCAGCACCTCCACCTAATGCATCTGCAATTATAAACTTTTATGTGACTACACTATATATCTTGTGCACCCCATTCATCCTGACTATCCATGTAGCACTACATGTATACCTACAGTTGAAGGATCTGCAACAGACACACGCCCTTGAGTCAATGGTCTACATAAGTGCGATTTGTAGGAGCTCTCCTCCCTAGGATTACAGTCAATTTCACTGTGAATACATGAGGAGAGCACCCATTTATCTCCCCACGCTCCCAGATCCTCAGAGCCATAGATGTGCTATCTGCGCGGCAGTAGAACAATTCATTGAAGAGAGTATGGGGTGCTCCCAAAAACTATTAGTTAACGCTACTCTCGGTAAATTTGAGGGAGTTAGGGCTTCTCAACACTAAAAAGCACAGCTTTCAACGGCTAGCTCAGTTAGAACATCATAGCCATACTGAGCATGCTGCAGATAGTCCTCACCGATTCTGTCTGTCAACATAGCACTGCCGACCACTATGTTCAAAAACCCTAGGTGCTTCTAAGACAGATGGGTGTCTGCAGAAGATAAGCTGGGGTAGTTGTTTAGGTGAAGCATATGTGCAGGCAGATCGTGCTCATCGGTAATGGTAGAGGCTTAGAGGGTGTTAGGATACCTCTCATAAGAAGCTTGGTTGAGTCCTCCAAATTCGACCCCCACAGCTCAAAGCTCTTTGGACCTTCTGACGCTAGCCATTCTGATGGCTGGGGCTTTGTAAGGGTGGTCCTTACAGGCAATGGGGTAGAAAGAATATCAGTTGAGAGGTCGCTAAAGCCTATGTATAGAGATGAGTGGGTAAGGCACATTGAAGAAATGAAGGTGCCAGAAAATGTGGGGGCTGTGGAGATGATTCACGCTAGGGCTGCTTCAAGTGGCGTGGTAGATGTTCGAACCACCCATCCTATAGAGGTTGATACCACCAGGGGGTATAGGCTATTCCTGGTTCACAATGGTTCTGTAGATAAGTTAGAGCTGCTTAAGAGGCTAGGAATAGATGGGGAGGGTAGCTATGCCAAGATCTACAGCGATACCTACTTTCTAGCCCAATTAATGGCTCAGCTCATAGATCAAGATATCACTAGAGAGGTGATAGCAGATATAGCTACGTACACCAGAACTGCTCTAAACATAGGAGCCATTCTAGTTAAGGATAGGGAGGTTCAGGTAGTGGCTGGTAGCTACTACAAAGTTTTAGATAAACCCATTGAGAGGAGAAACTACTACAGGTTGTATAGAGCCTGCAGAAACTCTCTGATTCTCTACTCATCATCAACACTGATAGACTTCTATAGACCAGACCTGGATCTTGAGTGGAATGAGGTTCCAAATGGTCTCTTTGAGATCTACAGACTCAAATTTGATGAGAAGCTGAGAGTGGAGAAGGTATCGGAGCTTTTAGTGGCCGCTAGCCAATCACTCTGTAGTGGGATGCTGCTAGATTTCAAATGAATAGACATGTGCTGCATTCCTGTATAGAATCCTCCCAGCTATCTCCAAAGCGTCATCCACCTCTAGAAACTCTGAGGAGACCAACTCCTTTAGCACTGTAGCAAAGGCTCTCCTAAACGCTATTGCACCTACCCAGTGTATCTCTGGTGTGTAGTAGCCATCTGATGCATACATTATCTTTGAGGCTGGAGCTAACTCTAGAGCCTCCCTAATTCTATTCTCCAAGTTGGATAGACCAAATGGTGTCGCCACAGACACATCCATGTAAACATTGGGGAAGGCATTTGCTAGATAGGATGTCATTACAACGTTTGGGTACCCTCCGTGTACCAGCACTATCTTTGTTTTTCTCACCCTTTCATCCTTGAGGAATGGGAACAGTAGGTGTGGGAAGCTTTTTACCAGCAGAATATCCTTGTCCCCTATCCCAGTGTGTATCTGCACCACTCTACCATGCTCTCTACACTTTTCTACAACTAATGAGAGTACATACTCCCTCAGAATCCTAGCAACAGGGCCAAACCAGGCTTGTTCACAGTACCCTTTCTTGCACTCCATGAACTCCCTTCTAGCCTCTTCCTCACTTCTCCACAGCACCTCTAAGCCAGTTCTATACGCTATAATGGATTTAAATCCCACGTACCTAGGATCTCTAGCGAATTTTTCAATACTATACTCTATACCTGATGCGAAATCAGAGAAAGAATCGCTCTCCTCGAAAATGCGCCTTATGTCCGGCTCAATTCTATGCAGATATCTGACGGAGACCCACTTGGGAAGATTCTTCTCAAATTCTCCAATCTCTATGTAGGGTAGTGCGTGTTCTCCTCCAGCCTCGGAGTAGCCATCATCGATGATAAGACCCTTAATACCAGCTCGCTCAAAAAGGAGCTCTACATAGTCTCTGAAGCTCCTCTCAGCTAACTCAGACCTCACTTCCATAACTCTCTCAGGATCCTTCGCGCTCTCTAGACCTAGAAGCTTCGATAATTCTCTCATCAGAAACTTGTAGACTAGCAGACTCTCCAGATCTTTGAATCCATCACTTTCGTATGCCGGTCCTCCTATTGCAAGCAACCCGGCTAGATGGCTCGTTGTTAATCTAGTAAACTTGAATGGATGGGAGTGTGTGTCTACAATCCAAACTCTCTGAATCCCATCCTCTAACTCCCTATTGTCCTGAGCTCCTCTGCGTGCCATCCTCTACAACCACACCCTAGTACGCATCTAGAAACATCTTTCTCTCCCAGTCAGTAACCCTGTAGTAGTATTGATCCCACTGGAACTTCTTTAGTTTTACATACTCAGAAACAAGGGTATCGCCCCAGACCTCCCTCATTAGAGTGCTTCGATCGAGCTCCCTAATAGCATCTAGAAGGGTTTCCGGATATCTGTACCAGTTCTTTTCCTCTCTATTTCTTTCTAGATAGCTCGATGGATTGTCGAGACACGGCTCCCCTGGATCTATCTTCTTCATAATCCCATCAACGCCGGCGGCTATAATGCTTCCAATAGCTAAGTAGGGATTGGCAGTTGCATCAACAAATTTCATCTCCAGTCTTGTGGATTGAGCCTCCCTACCCCTTGCAGGCCTTGCTATTCTTATTGCAGCCTCCCTATTCTCAGGGCCATAGCACGCAAATGCTGATGCCCATGAATTTGGTCGAAGCCTCTTGTAGGAATTCACAGATGATGCAGTAAATGCTATAATCTCCTTAAGGTGTTTTAGAACACCTCCTATGAAGTGGTAAGCCTCGCTGCTTAAGAGGTAAACATCATCTTCATCGTAGAATAGATTAACATCATCTCCCCACATACTGATGTGGATATGCAGCCCACTACCGGGCAGATCCTCTGATGGTTTAGGCATGAAGGAGGCATAGAGACCATGCTTTCCTAGGACCCCCCTCATGGTCTCCCTAAAGTATATAAAGTTATCTGCAGCTCGAATTGGTGTCTCAGGCTTTAGAGACAGTTCATGTTGACCAGCTCCGTACTCCGGATAGTAGTGATCTACATATATACCCTGGTGCTCAAGTGCGTGCACAACCTCACTTATTATGGGGTGCACAGTGTTCATACCCTCTGTAGAGAAACAGCGGTGCTTTTCATAGAGCTCCACTTCCCCACTAGAGCTCTTCCTAAGTATGTAGAACTCCGGTTCGAGGCCTATCCTAAATTTGTACCTTAAATTATCCAAGTATCCCCTTAGTCTTGGTCTAGGGTCAACCTCGTGAGGCCTGTCTCCTACATACTGCTCTACTATCATAGCCGCTGTGCTCTCCACATATGGAAGTATTCTGAATGTCGAGATATCAGGGATTAGTGATACCTCTCCCCGTGGTCCATACATAGTTCCAGCTACAACTAGATCTAGTACACTAAACCCTGACTGCATAATTACAGCTAGTGTGAGCCCTCCCCTAAGATCTGCCTCTATATTTTCAGCCATCGAGACTCTTCCTCTAATAACATTGTCCAGATCTATGTAGAGGTATCTTATGAACTTGGTGTTCCTCTCACGAATGGTTTTTACAATTAGTTCAGGTGTTATTTCGCCAGGGTTCAGATTCATAGAGTGGCACCAAAAATTTATCTAGTATCTCTCATAGCTTTTTGGAACAATGAATTTCGCCAGGACCCACAGTATCAACACCCATACAACACTGACTACCCAGGTAACAACTGCAGTATCAAGGCCATAGCTTGTTGCAAGGTCGTAGAACATTGCGAAGACCGTTATTGCTATACCTATAAAGCCTATGGCTGGTGTTATAGGCCACCCTGGCACTCTCCACGGTAGCTGTTTAACTGAATCTGGATAGGTTTTTCTAAATTTAAATGCTGCCAAGAGTGTCAGGAACCATGATATAATCCACGCCCATACGAGCTGGTACCCTAGGAGCATATAGCCTAGGGTATGCCCCACAAATGTCCCCAGCAGTATCAAGGTGATTGATATTATCAACACCAGCGCTATGTTGTATACAGGGGTTCCAAAGGTTGGATGTACATATCCAAACCACTTGGGAACCCTATACCCTCTTTTTGCCAGTCCATACAGATCTCTAGCGGGCTGGTACATTGTTCCCATGAGTAGACATGTAGAGGCGGCTAGCCATGCGGCGAATGCTATTACCATGCCTCCTACTGAACCCCATAGTCTATAGGCAGAGCTTGCATATACAGCTTCATAGAATTTTACGACCTCCTCGTACGGCAGTGTTCCCACCAAGCCTACTAGAGCCCATGTATACACAACTATGAAAGTTATTGAGGCCCAGAATAGCACCTTCGCTATATCGACTGGCTTTTTAGCTTCCTCACCAGCAAACAGCACTGTTGAAGCTCCCATAAATGCATACACAGCTGGAGGTATAGCAGCTATTATTCCCCCTAAACCATTTGGAAGGGGATTAGCAAAATTACTAGGGTCTATGTAGAATGTCGCTGATATTGCGTACCCAACCATTATTCCTATGAGGAGAGCTGTGAGCATAAATTGTGCACCAGCAGCGATTGCTACACCAACCATATTCAGTACTGCGAACAGTACCACAAAGGCTAGTGCGAATACCGTGACCCACAGTGTTTGATCGCCCAACTCCACACCCGCATACGAGAGCATGCTATAGATGTAAGTGCCTAGAGCAAGGCTTGTTGAACCACCTGCGATAATCCAGCCAATGCTGAATGATGTAGACGCTATGAAACCCAGTCTAGAACCGTAGAAATGGGAAACCCAGGGCTCAGGACCACCTGCAGATGGTTTCCATATAACCAGCTCACCAAAAGATATCATCAGGAACATTTGTGTAATCCCTGCAATCAGGTAGCTTATAATTACAGCAGCTCCTGCTGACACCATAGCGTAGCCCGTGAACGTAAATATACCATCTCCCACAACAGCACCAACTGCAATGGTGTAAAGCCATGCAAATCCGAGCACCTTTTTGAGTTCAGCTACAGTTTCCCCACTACTCATCTCCACCATCCACCACATGGTGTTGCATGGAGAGCACTTATGTTGGTACATGTTTATTAAGCTTTAGTACTACCTGTAATACTGTGCATGGTAACTGTTACAGATGCAACTGCTCTTAACTGAGCATCGTAGTTGGAACTGTGGATAAGGACTGTTTAGCCTGAGATGGATGAGGGAATGCTGCGCCAGACTCTATCCACAGCTATAGAATCATTTGAGGCATTCAGCACTCTGGACTGACGGACCTCTAAATAAGATTTGTTGGAACCTTCTGAGCCGATGACCACCCACTACTTTATCTGATGTATATCCGGTAGCTTGTAGAAGTTTGTACACATACGTCATCTTAACAACGTTATCCAGCAGCGTGTAATGCTTTCTCCTCAATTTCGATGGGAGAGTGTTCTGTGATCTAAAGTTTTTTGCTTTCACTGTAGCAACTCTGCCTAGCACACTTGGTAGCCCGTCATGTCCTGTGATGCTGCCTTCGAACTCTTTAATGAGGTTAGAGATCGTCTTGCTGCCTCCGGCGGCCATCTTGGAGTGGAAGACATTAGGCTTCTCGACGAAGCTAAGAGAAGACTCGTTCTATGCCTCGTTGGTGATGGTGTTGATAGAGCTGTTGAGTGGCTTGAGCAAGTTAGAAAGGTTCTAAGGTGTGTGGAGAGTAGATTTGGTGTGAGAGGCTTTACACTGCCAAAGGAGCTCACATCCTTTATGGCCAGCCCTATAGAGCATCTGAAAAAGAAGCTCTTCAACTATGTTGACGACTACTTGAATGTCAGGCTTGGGTATGAGAGTCTCTTTAGGAAGTCTCTATCAGCGCTGACAACCTCTCTAAGGACAAATGCAAGAAGCTGCTACCAGCTGTGGGGCTTTACATCAATTCTTCTCCACTTGGGGGATATGGGTTATCATTTGGTCTACCCAGAGCACAAGTTCATAAACTTTGATAGAAGTGGTAAGCAGAGGCTGGGTGTTATACCACCCAATACAGTTCTAATGAATCTTGAGAGAGGCTTTCTAAGCTTCTTCTACGAGGCTCCGAGACCTCTAAGCTGGGAGGATACCTCTGATCTTCAGAGGGTGTGGAGCTTGTACACAGCTCTGAGACCCGACTTAATGATATACGGTGGAAAGGTGCTGGACGTAGTTGAGCTAGAGTCGACGCCACCGATAAAGAGACCGAACGTCGTGGTTGAGTTCAAGGAGGTTGAGGACTGGTATGCGAGGGTGAGAGATCTAAGGGGGTATTTCAGAAGACCTCTAACAGCTGAGGAGTGGAGATATAGGTGGTGGCAGAGATTGAGGGAGGAGCTCATTAAGATAGCAGACCTACAGCAAATTGTGGATGCTGTAGAGGAGAAGATTGAGAGGGGTAGAGCTCCATCCCTGAGGGTGAGGGAGTACCAGCTTCTAACACTGTACAGAGCAACGTACAGACCGGATAGAATGATACTCATATCAAGGACAAAGACACCGAGAGAGGTCAGAGTACATCTGGAGAGCAGCGGAATTGAGGTTTACGATGATATGGGCTTCAGCATCGAGAGGCTTAAGCAGATTGCGGAGGAAGTTGGTAGCTTTGCCAGCTATGGAGAGGAGGATATTATAACAATAGAGATTCCAAAAACACTTGCACAGCTTCTAAGCAGAGCATCGAAAACACTGAACCTGGACTACATAGAGATGCTGAACACTGCAGTAAGGCTGCTTCTGAACAATCTTGATAAGAAAGATATTTCTACCTAGCCACAGCCTACCTTCACCACCAACATTATCCAACTGTACATCCCACCAGCACCAGTGCTGAATGTAGGCTAAGAATTGCTGTGGCAGCGGAAATTTATTCTCTATTTAGTGATCAAGAAGCACATGAGCTGTCAACAGGGTTGTAGAGAGCTAACGACTCTAACAGTATCTGGTGGTAGTATCTACCTCACTAAAGCCTTTGATGTGAGTACCTTATGCACCCAATGAGCCTTCCAATACGGGTAAAAATCTACTCTAGATCAGGACTAACCTAGGTGCAGCAGTGCTTGATGAAAATATTTTAAAAAGAAAAATAATGTGCACAATCTAAATTTTCAAGCTGGGGGCAGACCATGATGCACAGTAAACGAGCTGAGCTAGCGTACTCTATATCCTCAAGCTGGTGGTGCACTCCCATTCACTAAATCCTCCTCTTATTTCGGAGAACAAGTATTCACATACAATAACCAGTCCACCCCCAACAGTGGCAATCACAACTGCACTACTCCATGGCTTGAAGCTGGCCGTCAAAAACGATTTCTAGATACTACACAGCTTTTCCACATCTACGGATTTTAGAGAACTGAATCATTAGGAGCTACAGGTGTTGGGAAGCAGCAGGGTTGTAAAGCAGATAAGACGGGTAAGGAAAGAGGTCGCTCTGGTAGTGGAAGATGAGTGTGAGAACCATTTTCATAACAATTGCAATCCTTGCTACAGGACTTCTAGCAGGCTACAGCATAGGTTCTTCAAAACCTTCTGCAACCACCACAGTGATTCACACGCTGCCACGGACTATAACGGTGACCCACATATCCACAGCCACAGTCACACACACAGCTGTAGCTCCACCTACAACAGTTACAAGAATTAGCACCACAGCAACAACTACAACTAGGACAGTTACAGAGACAAGGACAGCAACTGAACGTGTGGTGGTATCAACAGCAACACGGGAGTACACAGTTACAAGAACAGCTATTGTTAGAGAAACTGTTGCTGCTGATAATGCAACCATTGATGTTCTTGTTGATGAAGAGTATTTTTCTAAGCTTTTCAACCTGATTCTCAATGCAAGTAGAAGTATACGTGTGGCAATGTATGTTGTTAAGTATGATTCACATGAATTTGATGATCCTGTGAACATCCTGCTGTACGCGATTATAGAGGCTAGAAACAGAGGTGTGGATGTGAAAATTGTTGTTGATGATGCTACACAGAGGAGCTATCCAGAGACAATAGAGCTTCTGAAAATTCATGGAGTTCCAGTGAGGCTTGATGAGAGTGGATCCACAACAATGCATGCAAAGATGATCATAATCGATGGCCTCTACGTGTTTGTGGGAAGCCACAACTGGACAGAGAGTGGACTAAGCTATAATAGAGAGGTATCAGTACTCATAAAATCCACAGCCACAGCACAGCAGCTTGAAGAGTACTTCAACATAGTGTGGAGTCGTGGAAGAGCACTATAATCGATTAAAGCTTCTACCACATTACAATGTGTGCACCATAGCAGTAGTGGAACTGCCCTCCAAGGGAGGCTGGTTCAAAGGTTCCCCGAGCTCTCTGACCCATTTAGGGAGGTGCGATCAACCTTATGAACATAAATTCAACTTGTTTATATAAACTTATATTCTTGTTACTCACCCGCTAAATTGGGAGATGGGTATACTTAATATGGGTATATCTACTCGATGCATTGCTATTGATAGCAGTAATACAAACGACATTGTTAATGCCTTGAATCTACTCTGTAGAGAGACGAAGTATTTCTGCTTTAAACCCAGAGATTACGCTGAGGCTCTGATCTCACTTTCATGGGCAGAGACAATCCAGTTCACAGACGTCGAATGCATCAAGGACACCAGCTGTGCTCTAAATGTACTGAGGAGCTTTGCAGAGGTTCTAACCCTAGCTCTAGACCAGAAATATACTTTTACAATAGATATAAGAGCCGTTAGGAGTACCCTGGATGAGATTCTTAAGAGTAATCTAAAACATTTTTATTAGATTAGATGTGAAGAACTACTACCACCTTACTTCTCTTAACGCATCTAATGAAAGCACCAAGCTTCTGGAATCCTTCAAGATAGCCTAGATATTCTAAGCGATGGGGTGAAACTTCGTGCTCAGCTACACCAGTCATCTGTAGAGTGCTGCCTTCAGCTGCAATTAAAACTACAGCATATGTTATGTACAGTTACGGTCGGTGTTAGCACACACTGTAGCATGGTTTGATAGCCGGGAAAAACTATGCCGGCAATTTCTGCTCCATTGACTAGGGTGTTTGATGCGCTAACCTCTTTCTACAGTTTATTTATGTACCTACCTAAACAATCTAGAGATTGTGTGGATATGGGGAATACCGTTGATGGTGCTGCAGCCCTAGGCTTTCTAACAGATTCACCTCAACCTGTATTCGAAAGCCGTCCTTAGATCTTCGTAGAATTGTTGAAGGTTGAATGCAGTGTTGAGAGGTCCCTTGAGTGGAGTCTTTGGGAGTGGAGAGCTCTACGCTCTTTTGTGAGTTAGTTTGGAAAGCTTATCAAGAATGATGCTGGTGTGGTAATGGAGAGAGGTGTAGCTTTGATTTAGACTGAAGTGCGTGGTCCTTTAGCTAACGGATTTGGAATCAATCGCGAGATTGCTGACGGTGTTTAGACGCTGGAGACAGTATTCAAGCATGTTCTCTCTAGATCTAAGAACCCTCTGCCACATATTCTTGTTGGATGCTGGCTGACCGCCGCCCATTAGGCACCCACCTGGGCAGAGCTCAAATACTACACTTCTACTACTGCTGCCCATACTGAGCTCCTCCTTCAACTCAATATTGCTTCTCACACGCTTCACACTGGAGGTGCTACTGTATATAGTTTGGTCCGGCTCTCCAGATCCGAGTATGCCAAGCGGCATAGTCCTCAAAACCAGCTGGAGCTCACGAGAAGTGACACTATTTGGCAGATGCCGACGCCATGCTATGCATTGTGTAACGTAGAGTGCATTGTTGGGAATGCGCGGTGTGAGCAGCTCTATACTGATTTTAGGCAAAAATCTGCTCGAAACTGTGTACTCTGCAGGGGATCTAGCGTAGATCCTTCCAGGCTCGGCATAGTGTAGGTTTGAAATTACCACCACCTCACTAAATCCTAGCTCCCTAAGAGCTGTAACCACCTGCCCCGGTTCAATGTTCTCTGCCTCAGCAATTGAAGCAAGAGATTCAAGCTCAATGTATACTGGAGACCCAGAGTGGCTACGCACCTTCTCAGGCTCCATTCTGAAGTACACTGCACCCACGGGGCAGTATGCTGTACAGAGGCCACAGTAGATGCAGCCAGCCTTATCGAGAGCCTCCTGATACGGTGTGGAGATCATCGTCAATACGCCTCTGTGGGTGTAGTTTAGCACGTAGGCACCCACCCTACGACAGACCTCAATACACCTACCGCACACGATACACTTAGATGAGTCGAGTGTTAGAAAACCATCTGAATCCGTGACAACGATTAACGGCCTCTCCACTACCTCAAATCTCTTTTCACCAATCTTCGGCACCTCTCCTCTGAGCAGCCTCTCCAGCAGCACCATAAACTCACCTAGGTTGACTGGGCACCCACGTGCCCAGTAGTCTACCCTAACGTAGTGGTTCAGTGGTCTGGATCTCGGTACGCCAAATTCATTGAGTACACCACTCTGGACACCACCCATCAGGCTGCACGAACCTAGTGCAATTAGAACCTTCGACCTACCTCTAATCTCCCTCAGACGTTCAGCATCCTCAGCTCCGGTGATAGAACCCTCAACCACAGCTATATCGAAATCTTCCTCTCCTCTAGCCCCAATTAAACGCCAGTGGAAAACTTTAGCTCCATACCTTTCCACTAAGCTGAACAACTCTTCACTCACTATGTTGTATAAGCAGCCCTCACAACCAGTAAGTGATATAAATGCGATCCTTGCTGTGCACATACCTAGCCAGCCCTCACCACGTGAACAGCGCACGGTATGCATGGATCGTATGCTCTCACGAGCATCTCCACATACCTAGGTACATCAGCCACTCTACCACTTTCTATTAACGAGCTGACGAGAGCCTTTGCGGAAGTCTCTATATGCCTTGTAAACATAACCGTGGGCGTTATGATGTCAGCCTTTTCAACGATACCATCACACACTTCATAGTAGTGCAGCAGGAGTCCACGAGGTGCTTCGACTATGGCTAGACCCCTACCCTTTTTTCTCACCGGATCTACCTTCCTTGGCCGCTTGTCTAGGCAGTCCCTAAGATTGTGCTCAACATTTCTAATAGTGGTGCGGATCTCGAAAGCCTTGGCTAGTAGATTGCCATACGGATTTAGCTTAATGGACTCCAGCACGGCAGGGTCTATATGTGTGGAGCTGGCATCTCTAGCCAACATCCTTGCTCTAGCACCTACAAAGAATGTACGGCCACCTAGGGTACACTCTCTAGCCCTAGAATATTCGCGCACGCCTTCAACGAACAAATCGCCATAGTTATCCACACTAACATCGACTCTGCCTTCGCTACTCAGCAGCTCGTACGGTTCTCCCACTGGAACGCTCTTCTCTGGCCACAGTGCGAGCGCTAGATAGTGGGGCGAAGGGTCTCGGAGATCGTGCAGCGCTATGCTAGAAATAAAGTATTCCACTAAGCTGTCCACTGCTGGGATCACCTCATTAATCAATCTGATTGCTCTCTCAATACGCCACCTACCCACATCCGCTACAAATCCTCCGGGTGCATATGGTGGGGGGTTCGACAGTCTACCTGATATAAGGTCCAGCGCATTCGTCACTGTCTTCCTCACCTTCAATACACTTCTAACAACCTCTGAGGTAGGTCTTCTGTAGTCTGGTAGTGCCAGAAATGCTAGGTGAATTAGATTGTTTTCAACTATCTGCAGTTTATTACACGCATCCCTTAGCTTAGCTGTAGAATCATCTACCTCAATCCCTAGAGCGCTTTCTAGAGCTAGATTAGAGGCCCAGAAGTGTGCGTGGCTACAAAGACCACATATCCTCGAGGCTATGAAGGGCACCCTCCAGTACTCATGCTTTAAAACAAGCCGCTCAAACAGCCTCTCACTAGATAAGCCAACATATTGAACGTCAACACCATTGTGACCGAGGTAAACCACTACCTCCGATTCCCCAGCAACTCTATCCAGTTCAAACTTCAGGCTGTTGACCATTAGAGGGACTTACCTCCTTTATTAGTTTGGAGAGATCCTCAGGTAAGTTATTCCAGAACACCCTAATTGCCGACAAAAGGCTCTCAACATCCACATTCCGCATTTTATAGTGCTTGAGAGCCTCCCTCCAGACACCTTTAGATAGTATGAACCCTCTGCACCCAGTGCAGGGTGCCCCCAGCTTGGTGCACTCCGCATTGCAGCCAGCAATTGTTAGTGGACCGAGGCACGGTATGCGGTAACTCAGCAGACACAGCTCGCCATACAATGGACACTCCGAGCACACCGGTATGCCCTCGATGAGCATTTCCTTAGCTAGTGAGACTAGGGTGCACGATCCCTTCACTGAGCAATTCCAGCATGAAATTGTGTGGATTGCGAGCAGCAGTTCTAGATTGAGCCTTCTCAGGCTAATCAATTCCTCATCGTGAGTCACAATAGATGCGCCCTCCTGTACAGGGTATCTGCAAGCAGGTACAACCCTTCCGTTCAGCTTTACAACACATATCCTGCAGGTCGCCTCACTGAATACCCCCTGTAGGTAGCAGAGGAGTGGAACCTTGAAGCCCGCCTCCTCAACCGCGTCTATGATGTAGCTACCCGGCGGCACATCAACCTCCACACCGTTTACATGCACCTTAACCATGGTTCCAACCTACACCTTCCTAACTGCTCCAAATGGGCACACAGCCAGACAGGCACCACACTTAATGCACCTCGTCCTATCGATGGTGTACACCTTTCCCGGAGCACCATCGATTGCACTGGTGGGGCAGGATTTTATGCAGATGCCACACCCGCGGCACAGATCCTCATCAATAACGTACGTCACGAGCTTGGGGCAGGATTTAGCGGGGCACCTCTTATTCACTATGTGCTCTCTGTACTCATCCTCAAAGTATCTAAGTGTGGAGAGCACTGGATTTGGAGCTGTCCCACCAAGGGCACAGAGGCTGGTTCTACTAATTGCTGCACCTAGCTCACGGAGAACACCAATATCACTCTCCACACCATCACCACTAGCTATCCTGCTGAGAATGTCGTTCATTATCTTCATACCAATCCTGCACGGTGCGCACTTCCCACAGGACTCTGCAAGCGTAAAGTCTGTGAAGAACTTCGCTACACTGACCATACAGCTCGAATCGTCTATCACTACCAGTCCCCCGGACCCCATTATCGCACCGTGGGCCTGAAGGCTTTCGTAGTCCAGTTCAAGGTTGAAGAGATCGGCTGGTATGCAGCCTCCGCTTGGACCACCGACCTGCACAGCCTTTACCACTCTACCTTCGCGCGGCCCACCAGCAATTTCATAGACCAGCTTTCGTATGGTTGTACCTATAGGCACCTCGTACACTCCCGTCTCCCTAACGGCTCCCGTTACGCAGAACATCTTGGTCCCCTTGGACTTCTCAGTTCCGTATCTGGTGAACTCCTCTACACCAACTTGGAATATTGTGGCTACATGCGCAAGAGTCTCCACATTGTTTACAACCGTCGGGTTGCCCCATAGACCATGGGTTGCTGGATAGGGTGGTCTCTGCCTTGGTCTAGCTCTACCCTCCAGAGCTGCAATTAGAGCTGTCTCCTCACCACATACAAATGCTCCAGCGCTTCTGCAGACCTCCACATCAAAGCTGAAGCTTGTGCCAAGAATGTTCTCGCCTAGAAATCCGTGTTCTCTGGCCTGCTCTACAGCCTTCTCCAGCCTATCGGCCATGAGGGGCTTCTCAGCCCTCACGAATATAAACCCCTTTGAGGCTCCTACAGCGTAGCCCGCTATCACCAGACCCTCTACCACCCTATGGGGATCTGATTCCGCTAGAAGCCTGTTCATGAACGCCCCAGGGTCACCCTCATCACCATTGCACACAACAAACTTCACACTAGCCTTCTCCTCGTAGGCTATTCTCCACTTGAGCCACGTTGGAAATCCAGCTCCTCCTCGACCCCTGAGCCCCGACTTCTTAACAATATCAATTACCTCCTCCCTACCCATCCTCAGCGCGTTCATCAAGCCTCTGTAGCCCCCTGTCATAATGTAGTCCTCTATGGACTCTGGATCAACCAGCCCACAGTTTCTCGATACAAACCTCACCTGATTCCTCCAATTGGGTATAGAATCTAGAGGTGGAGCACCGTAGTCCCTATCACCCACCCTGAATCTAATTGCATACGCTCCACTCAGATCTCCATCTAGGTAGCTCGTAATGATCTCCTCTAGGTTTTCCAGCCTTACATTCCCGTATATCGCTGGTGGCCTGCCCCTCTCCGCTATTTCGATCCAGGGGTCTAGGAAGCACATACCCATACACCCAGCCCTCCTTATCTTCACATTCAGATTGAGTTTCTCCACTGTTTTTCCCAACATTCTATACAGCTCAAGAGCTCCGGCTGCAATTGTACAGCTTGCTAGCGGTACTTTGATCACTATCTCCCCCTGATCTCCATAGATTAGCCTGTGGACTGCATCACCAATCATGCATCCCACCTCCTCTGCGCCTCTGTCAAATACCTCATTACAACCTTCCTAGCCTCCTGTGGCGATAGCTTCCCGTGTATGTACCTCTCGTTAATCCTTGTATCTACAACCATCACCACCGGGGCTAAGCTGCAGCAGCCAAAGCATCTAGCCTTTTCAAGAGTTATACCCTCACCCCTAAGAGCCATCCTGATAGCTTCGTATACCTCAGAAGCACCTCTTAAATAGCAGGCCGTGCCATAGCAGACCTGAAAAACGAACTCACCAATGGGAGTGAGCCTAAATTGGTGGTAGAAGGTGATGGTGGCCACAACCTCAGATAGAGGTACCCTGAGCTTCTGTGCCACATACTCCACTACTTCCCTAGGTAGGTACCTCAGCCTACCCTGAATCTCTTGAAAAATGGCTATCAGCTTACTCTGATCATATCCATACTTCATCAGCACCTCATCAACGTGGTGCTTCACACCCTCCAATACTCTAGGATGAGAATCCTGTGGAGCTAGGAGCATACAACACCCACCGGTGTCACAGTACTAGAGCTGCACGTGGCCCCACCCCATACCCTCCAGCAACCTCTATCAATTCATTGGATTGGAGATCTGCACTATTTTCCATCAAAGATGTTCTCCTCTCTTTGACCCTCCATTCTCACATACATACCTTTTAATTCAAGTATTTAAGTATTTTCATATTTCCAGTACAAACGTTTGCATGTTGTAAGGTTCATGTACCATTCAATTAGATGATCTAGAGTTGTAAGTCTAAGCCTGCACAGCTGATCCGGTTAATCAAAGAGGATTGAACAACCCAGCTCTAGGAGAATCCCAATCGCTGATGTTCGTGGCGATAGTGTGGGTTGCTGTGTAGATCACACTAGCCCAAGGCCGTATTCATCTAAGTGCTGGTGCAAAATGGTTTGGAGACGTAGTTCAAGAGCATGCTGAAACCTTCAGGTTTAGCCATGTGGAGTTGAATGGTATGCAGAGAGCCTACTGCGGTTGAATAGAAATAGAGCTGCAAACCCTGGGTCTACAGCTGCACGATCACAGTGGGCACTCCAATCATCCATGGAAAAATCTCCACACTCTTGGAAACTAGGAGATTGACTACTGATTTGATGTGCGAGTGGTTGATGGGTAGAACCTGGCAAACTAGTAGGGAGCGCTGGAGCTTTTATTTTTGTAAGGAGAGGATGCTTTACGGTAGAGTAGTTATGCACATTGCATATATACCCATTAGAAGGGTTTTTAGGGATGGTAGAGCGGAGGATGTAGTTGATGCTGTTGCTGTTGAGCTGCCGGTGGAGATTTACGTGAATGGAGTTAGAGAGGCTGTTTTGGAGACAAGCCCAGGGATGCTGGAGGAGCTTGGGATGGGGTATGCGAGGGTCCGGGGCCTTGCTGTAGAGGGTGTGAAGGTTAATGGTGGTAGAATTGATTTGCGTGCCAATCCCCTGAGAACCATTGGACCTGGGGTGCCGATTGTCGGTTTTGCGGTGGGTATAGAGGGTGTGTTTAGAGCTGTAGAGAATGTGTTTTCCCTTGCAAAGCTGTTTAGAGAGACCGGCTGCTTTCACGTAGCAGCGCTGACGAGCGTAGATGGAGGTGTTGTAGAGCTCGTTGAGGATATCTCTAGACACTGTGCACTGTACAAGCTGATTGGAAGGATCTCTAAGATAGGGATGGATGCCAGCAATAAACTTGTTGTAATGTCCTCTAGAGCAGCCTCACACCTGGTGGAGGCCGTAGCGTTGCTCACAGCTCCTGTGGCAGTATTCAGGGGAGCACCAACGGGCAGAGCTATTGAGAGGGCCAGGGAATTGAATCTAACACTGGTTGCACACACAGGTAGGGATAAATTCAACATCTATACACATGGCTACAGGATTAAGTTGTAGAACCGTTGGAACACCAGCAGGCTCATTCTACCTGAGTGAGCACACACCAGAGACTACCCAAAGCCGAACTGTGTTTTAGGTGTAGACATGGACGCAGGAGCCGATCTGCATTGTGGATGCAATGGTGATGGTGGTGCAACTCGCTATCTCATGGGTACAAACACCGCCTCTTCTGACGGTCTGTATCTGTATACCCCCTTCGATCTAATGAACCTCCCCACAGCCACCCCTAATGCTGAGAGTGATGATAGAGCTCCCCCCAGAAAGCCGTGTATGGGGAGACCTAGAGCTGCACCAGTGATCAATCCCCCTATAGCTGCTGCGACAAGCACTATTGCTACCCCTCCAACAAGACCCACCACCCTTGATTTCACACCCATTGGATACTCCAGATGCAGCACAGTTCCATCTGATGCATCTACCACAGATGTGTACGTCCTACCCCTGTATCTGTACCTCACCAGCCAGAATGGATAGTGTGCTACTCCCACATATTTAGAGTTGTCCACAAGATCGTAGTTGTCTCCACATGCAGCTACCGCCTCTGATACGGCTTTACTTACGTAGGGCTCTTTCACACTCTTGAACACTGCCTCAGGATCTAGGGATGGCTGTAGATACACACCCTCTCCAACTATAGCTGGCCTGAAGAACCTCCTACCCCTCGCTGGGAAGCTATAGCCTTCTGGTATGTGCATTGGCAGACCTTGCGCTGCTGGTGTGACTATGTATGCTGTTTCCTCACCTCCGTGGACATCTATCTCCACCTTGCCCTCCTCTGCCTCCTCCTTCCCACCTCTGCACCCAGCCTTCACGTTAACCTCGTAGATGTAGAGGGGTACAAGATACATGTACGAGGATTCGAATTCTGTAGCACTCTCAAAATCCTCAGCAATTCCAACCTGCATCAGCGCAAACTCCTTTAACAATCTGTAGACAGAGTTCTTATCGTAAGATGCTGTGAATATGTAGTGCTCTACATGTGCCTCAGGATTATCTATTCTAAAAGTTGTTCCACAGTAGGGGCAGGTAGCGTAGGTATATACCTTAGGTACATCAAATTTAGCTTTGCAGAAGGGGCACGAGAACTCAACTGCATCTTCGCTCATTACACCCCCCTCAATATTCTGAGCAGCCTGTGCTGGGTCAAGCGTCTCGTGGACAGAGCCACACCGGAGCCAAACAAAACTGATTTGACTGGCGATAAGGCTCTTCTCATACAGTGCCAAGAGGCTGCAAGGCCAAGTATAGCGAGCACAGCACCCACCCACATGTCCATTAACGCAAATCCAATGCCGCCTAGGATTCCTGAAACCACTGCTGCTAGAGATCCCCATGCAATTCTTTCCAGCCTCTTCATAGGCCTCTCCAGCACCACCACCTCTCCATCCCACCCACTTAGGATAGATCTGTACATCCCATTTCCGTACCTGTAGGAAGCAATGTACATTGGCAGCAGCACGGGTCTGGAGGACACCATTTTTATGTTCATGGGGGTTATTCTCCTCCACACTATAGAGGAGCCAACAACATTCTCACCACGGCGCCTCACCCTCTGCTCCGCCTCTCTCCTCATATAATCCTCGACCAGCTCCCTCAGCCTATCTAGATGCGTATCCAGAGCTATGTCCATCGCTGTCTTCCCATCTATCTCAATAGACAGTACACCTCTCCACATACTCTTATCGAGCTCTACCCTGCCTAGTGGAACTGCACCCACCCTGCTGCCCATGTACCTGTCCGCCAACGCCTTCACTGAAACTAAGTCAGAGCCTCTTCTAGCTACAACCGGTACTGTGCTGCTGTATGGACCGTAAACGCCATTCACATAGACACTACGGGTATCCACCCAGCACCTCTCCCGATTCCTCTCCTTTCTACACCTTCTCACCTGCACAGCCACCCTACCGCTGTAGACTGCCTCGGCGGAAGCATCAACAAAGTAGAATGGAACTGCAACAAATGTTGCTCTAGACAGATTCACCTTTTTGAAAACCTCAGCGAGCCCCCTTCTAGATGCAAACTCCAGCAGTTTCTCCAGAGCCTTCCCCTCCTCTATGGGGCTAACCATCAGTACCTCTTCCTTTAAATCCTCCCTGATCCAGTTCAGATGCCCACAGTAGCTACAGACTGTGGCTATAGTTTCCGGGGTTATGTCAAGAGGAGCACCACAGTTTCCACATCTGTACGATTCACCTACCATTCAGAATCTCCTAGCTGAGCTTGCTACCGCAGACAGGGCAGAAGTTCGCCTCTAGGGGGGATACATGACCGTTGGGGCACCACCTAACCTGCTTGCCACAGTACGGACAGAACCTGGCATTTGCCGGCACCGGCCCCTGTCCACAGTAGGGACACCTAGCAATGTACTGCTGCTGTGGAGCTGCTGCCAGCCCGCCCACCGCCCCAGTCTGCTGCTGTGCTTGTGGTGGAGGTGGTTGGAGTGCCCATGGAATGGCAACAACACCAGCTCCTATAGCAGCTCCACCAGCCTGCGTCTTTTCTATGGCTTCTGCAAACTTCCTTGCCGTCTCCTGCTGAACTAGGTATGCTGCTGATGTACCCTGCATTAGCCAGAACATCCTCTCTCTGTACTCAGGTGGTACATCTATCCCCTCAAACTGCAGATCCTCAAGCATAAGCCCAATCTCATCAAATGCTCCTCTGAGGATCATTAGAGCCCTCTTACCGGCCTCCTCGACCCTCATGTAGAGATCCCTTATGCTCGATCCACTTATGAACGACATTAGCTTTGTTAGAAAGTAGCTTCTGATATAGCTATCCAGCTCCTCCCTAGTGTACCTCTCATCAGGCCCCACAACCTTATTCACAAATAGAACCGGGTCTGCAACCCTATAGTAGTACACACCGTGGAAGAGCACAGGTATGAGCTCTACAGTCTGGCTCCTACCACCAAACTTCCCCTGCATCCTGTTCGTGTTAACGAAAACCACTATAGATCTAAAGATGCTCTCGCCATACACCCCCTCCACAAGCCCCTGGAGAAAGGGTACATTCTGTGTGTCGAGAACGTGCCTACCGGGGCTAAGCATTCCATACACCTTTCCATCTCTATAGAATATAGCTCTCTCCCACTCCTTCACAACAACAGTTGAACCCCACGGGATAACCTCCTCAGGATACCTCCACACAACATCATTTGGAGTTGCATCTCTCCACTCGATCAACTTTGGCTGAAGGCCGCTTACCTTGCTACCAGCCTTACCCAGCACCTTTCCAACTATGTTTGAAACCAATTGTGCTCAGCCTCTAGATGGAGATCAGCTACCTTGCTAATAAACTTGCCCATAGGTAGCGGGCTAGGAGGTCCAGCCTCTAACGATCTTCTCCCTCTCTACGAGCTGACTCCTCAGATCATCTATGAGCTTCAGTAGATCTGAAACTCTATCCCTTACAGGATTTCTCAGCACAGCCTCCCTCTTAACACTGACTGCAAAATCCTTCACCCTCTCAGCATCATCAATGAGAGCTGCATCAACCTCTCTAATTCTGGCTAGATCCTCCTCCTGTATCTTAACAATGTTGAAGTGTGGTGCATAGCCGTGTTCAGCCCATCTAATCCTATCCGCCACAGTCCTTAGACTCCTTAGAGCACTATCATAGAGTTCAGCCGCTCTAAAGTCGTATTCAGCCATACCTGCTATAGCCTCCTCCAAATCTCTAATAGCTCCGCTCAACAAACTCACAATATACTCTCTCACAAGCCTATCATCCTCCCTCAAGTGCTCCTTTCTTCTATACCCTCGAAAACCAGGCAGAATGTTGAGAAGTTTCTCGAGTGCTGCCTCACGTCTAACCATCTACGCTCCACCAATCAACACTTCTATATATTCTGCACCAAGTTTAAAAGTAGATGTGAAGCAGCTCCACACTACTTCACCGCATACACCACTATCAGCCCAAGCCCCACAATGAGGATTGACAGGCCTACAACACCGCTGCTGGTGATTGTAGAGGCTAGTACAGCTAAGGCTATATCTATAAGGAGTAGACTCCATATGAAGTAGTACTTTCTCTCACTTCCACCACCCTCTAGAAATCCTCTATAGAGCAGAAGTAGAGCTATTAAAACTAGATTTACAGCCGCCAGCATGGAGGGGGCTACAACACCGTAGTGTATGAGCGCTACATCAACACCGATCAGAATGAGTACAACCCCTGTTATCACACCACTAAAGCGTTTAACCAAAATAGACATTGTAGCACCTCTCTACAACTTCTGAAACTTCTCTAAATAAGCTTTCTGGGGGAATTCTAGATGCTGTATAGCGGTGCTGAATTTAAAGTGGAGGCTCTATACCACTAAGCACTTTAAATCCAGCTAAGATAATTCCAGCTGTGGTGCTTCGATGATGGTTGAGCGCACATATGAGAGTATTAGGGAGAGAATTACAAGATTTTTAGAGGAGGTAGAGGGGCCTGTTTCTGCTGAAGATATAGCTCGCACATTTGAGGTGGATGTACCTGAAGTCTACATTCACTTGGAGCACATAGCTAAGAGCGTTAGAAGAGAGAGTGGTGGTGGAAAGGCTCTCATGATGACACCACCTATGTGCAGAAAATGCGGCTACATCTTTAAGGATCTTGAAAAGCCTAAAAAACCATCAAAGTGCCCACGATGCAAAAGTGAATGGATAGAACCACCAAGATTTCTGATTAGATCCCGTGAATAAGTATAGAGCTAGCTACTACCACTTCAGCTACTCTAATAAGCACAGGGCATTCGATTATTGGCCAGCCACAAGCCCACCTCTACATCCCCTATGGATAGCTGTAAACACATATCCAGGATGCTGGAGAGGTTGTGATGGGAATCGCTCTGCTTCTGTGGCGGGCCCGCCGGGATTTGAACCCGGGACCTTCGGCTCCGGAGGCCGACGCTCTATCCAAGCTGAGCTACGGGCCCCTTGATGGCTAGCTGTAAATCCCTTATATGTGCTGCTGAGAGTATTAGCTGCACCTGCTTCTTTTAGCTATTTGGTTGGCGCTGCAACAGTTTCCCTCCAAGAGTAGACTGTGATAGTGTACCCCACTCCAATACCACACTAGCTGAATCCAGCTCCTTTCAACAGCACATATAGTAGATCGAGAATAGCACCACAAGGGTAGAACTTAGTGTGGAGAGTATATATTGCAGAGCTGAAGAAACTCTGCCTAGTAGTAGGCAGGCCTCCAGCAGCATCTAGGGGTGGGACTCTGAGTATCGGACTTGGCTTTTTCTGCTCTACGAGTGGTAACGAGCTATCGACAAACCACAGTATCCGGCTACACAACCTCAGTAGAAGCTCAGTGGTCAGAGCTTTCCAGAGGAATCTCAGAGACTTTATAGAACTTCTAAAGCTATCCTGTAGAATGGGTTTAGCTATATTCAGACTCGGATCCCATTTTGTACCCTTTGCATCACACCCAGAATTCCAGCCTGAGTGGGCTAGAGAAATCGAGAACACCCTTAAACACTCAGCCAATCTGGTGAAGAGCTTCGGAGTTAGAGTAACCATGCACCCAGCTCAGTATGTAGTTCTCAACAGCCCTAGACAGGATGTTGTGGAGAGGTCTCTAGCTGAACTCAGGTACCACTTCTGGATACTCGACACTCTGGGCCTAGGGAGGGAGAGTGTAGTGGTTATCCATATCGGGGGAGTTTACGGAGATAAGAGTAGAGCTCTAAGGAGATTTGAAGAGAGTTTGTACCAGAATAGATGGTTGCTCAAGAGGCTAGCAATTGAAAATGACGAGAGGTACTATACAGCTCAAGAGGTGTTGGAGGTGGCTGAAGCACTCGGTATTCCATTCGTATTCGACTACTACCACCACACTCTAAATCCCTCCAGCTTTAGTGTGGATAGATTGATCTCCACTTGGAGAGGAGTGGTACCAGAGGTCCACATCTCGTCGAAGCCTGATAGAGTGGCTAGGTTTGGTGAGCATGGAGATTACGTGGACATTCAAGACTTCAAGAACCTCATCAACATCTTCAATTCTGGAAACCCTATTGATGTAGTCGCTGAAGCTAAGGGGAAGGAGAAAGCTATTTCAAAACTGCTTAAAGAAATTGAGAGGGAGGGTATGGATAGCTTAATTAGAAAGCCTATGTGCTCTCCAGAGAGCACCACACTAGTTTTAGAAAGATTTGAGAACTCGCTATAGTAGAGCTCTCTATAGAGCTGCTTCAATAGGTGATAGAAGCTGCAGATACTAGAGGTGGTTTCCATCTAGAGAGCCTCCTGAGAAATCCTTCTGAACGGTTACGGTAACCCTTGGGGGTACTGACTAGCTTTTTATATCCTAATTACACTCTTAAAAATTCGCACTTCAAAACATTGTAGAGGTGTAGCTCTATTGAATGGCAGAGTCGTGCTCGCCATGATGTATAGGGAGAGCTTTCTAAAAGCTGCAAGATTTGATAATCCCAGATTCATCCCATGCAGAATCATCTTAACTCAACCCATACTAAACACCTATAGGGAAGGTGCTGTAGAGCTGATAAAAAGGTATCCGCTGGCCTTCGCTGAGCATGATCCTAACAGCATTGTATTTGATGATAGGCCCGGTCTCGTTTTTGAGGACAGGTTCGCCCAGGATGTGTATGGAACTGTGTGGAGGTTTAAGATTAGAGGCTTAGGGGGAGAACCCTACAGGTACCCCCTGGAGAACCTGGATAGGGTGAGGGAGTGGAGCCTACCTGAACCTGAGGCTGGGTATCCACTAGGCTATGCCAATCCGAAGCCTATAATTCCGTGGGAGGAGCTGTTTAGCGATTTTGACAGACTCAGGGAGCAGGGTAGAATTGTGGTATTCAGCCTACACCACTTCCTGTTTCAGAAGCTCATGGACCTAGTCCCCCTGAATAAGCTCATCTATGCGATCTACAAGGGTGATGAGAGGCTGATTGCGGCAATTGAGAAGATTGTAGAGTACCAGTACGGCCTACTCAAAGTAGCAGAGAGGTATAGAGGGATCGACGTAGTTGCCTTTCTAGAGGATCTAGGGAGCCAGGAGAGTCCATTAATAAGAGCAGAACACCTTAGAAAGTACTTTCTACCACACTACAGAAGGTTCTTTGATGAGGTGAGAGGCATGGGTGCTATAGTCTACTTCCACAGTGATGGGAAGATCATACCACTGGCTGACGTAATTCTAGAGGCTGGTGTAGATGTTCTAAATATACAGGACGTTGTTAACGGTGTTAGCAATATTGCGGCAAGGTTTAGGGGGAAGGTGTGCATAGATCTAGATGTAGATAGGCAGCACCTAATACCGTACGGCACGAGGGAGGAGATAAGCAGACACATTGAAAACGCTATTGAGAAGCTGAATACGGAGTCTGGAGGCTTGATGCTACACATAGAGGTGTACCCGCCCACACCACTAGAGAATGTACACCACCTAGCAGAGGCTTGCTACAGATACTGTTACCGAAATCTTGGCTGAGGTGCACCATCCAGCTGTAGTAAAGAGATTGTCATTTAAACCACAGTGCAGCTGAGGAGAAAGCTCCACATAACCTAGCCACATGATGAAAAACACTGCGAAACTTTAGATGCACACCTAAAAATTCATAAAAACGAGAATTTCTGTTATTGAGTGTGAATTGATTTGAACCTCTGCGCATCCCGAACCATGTATATATTGTTGAACATTATATACACATCCCTATTCCACCCATGGTATCTCGCAGCAATCTCTGAAAGCTTTCTGAGATCATCATCACTATACCTGTACCTGTAGTTCACCTCACCCTTTCCAATTCCGTGAAGCCTAAAGTAGACAACCTCCCTATCCACAGCAGGTAGAGCTTTGAATGGATCTGTTATGTGGATAACACCTCTAAACTTAGATACGATCTCTGCCACCCTATCACTATTCTGCAGCCAGGTTCCCCTGGGTTCCCAGCCAATTGCAAACTCCCCTGTGTCCACTGATGAAAAGAACTCGATAGCATTTCTCCGATTCTCCTCACTATAGCCAAAGCTGGACGGCGTTTGAACCACTATGACTCTGGCCTGCAGAGCTCTAGCACCCTTGACAACCACATCCCAAGCCTCGAATACTTCCCTGGACGGCCTCAGAAACCCATACCTATCGCTTAGAGTTTTATCTGGAACAAACCTAGCTCTTCTCCATGTCGGTGAGTCAATTGGGTGTGTAACCGCCTGCCAGGCCTTTAGGGTAAAGATGAAGTGCTGAGGTGCTTCAGATCTGTACCTCCTAAGTCTATCCACATCTGGAGGGTTATAGAATGTTTCCTGGAGCTCTACCGTGTTGAAGAGCGTGTAGTACCTGGATCTAGATATGGAAAAGCCGCAGCAGCCAACGAGAATCATCCATACACACCATAGAGGTGTATCTGGAGCTGGCCGTAAAATAAATTGCTACACGCATCAGCACCCGAGAAGGTTGTTGGAAGGATTAAAATACTGTATAGAGGTGGGTTTAAATTGATGTCTATACTACAATTCTCCAAAGGGGTTCTCTAACCCTCTGCTTATCCTCTCCCAGCACTACAGGTTCTACATTAACCAACTCACAGAACTTAACAAGCTTGTTAACGTGGTTCCCAGGCACACCGTGTATGTGGTTTGCTGGAAACACGTTTATAAATTCATCGAATGAGGCTCTAAGTTTAACGTACATGTGCGGCCACGTTGGATTTGTTTGATCTCTCAGCTTCTTCTTCTCACCCTCAGGGAGATCTATCGCATCACCTCTCACTATAACCATGTACATCCTATCTCCGTACACACCCAGTCTGGCAAAGGTCATCTCACCGGGTGCTGCATCGAACTCCACTGAGGCTCCTCCAGCTGGGAAGTACATCTCTATAGCTGGCCAGAGGGTGACCTTCTTTAAGTTCTCCCTAGGGTCGAAACTCCTTGAAGCGTACCAGCTTGCGTGATTTCCAGAGTTTGCAAATATCCATATATCCCTCTCAGGCACGTAAAGCCTAACGTCCGCAAAGAGCACTGGAAGGCCTCCGCTTATGTACTTCAGTATCTGCATAGTTATGGCTCCAAATGAGTCCGCCTCAGTTGAGCATACAAGCGGCTCCTTAGAGCCGTTCCAGTCGTAGGGGTCGTTCATGAGCATCTCAGCAACATCGGTAATGACAACATACTCCGTGAATTCCCTCTGCCCCTTTATACCGCAGAAGTCGAAGCCATACTCCTCACTGACCATCTTCATAGCTAGGTAGAGCCTTAGCTGCATCTTCAGCTTTTCCGGCGTCAGCATCTTACCATCATATCTAATCCTGTCTCCAAGCATATCGCTGAGCCATCTGAACCCCCTTTCAACCTCCTCAGCTGGTACCCTCTCCATGTACTTGGCAAGCAGAAGTTGGTCCACCTGGTACCCCGTGACTCCGAACACCCTTTGAATTGGAATCATGTGGAAGTAGCCTGTCTCCATACCCATTGAGTGGCCTCCAAATATTCCATACACCTGCCCACGAAGTGATGCAGCAGCCTCTGCAGCCATTATCCAGTCAACTATCTCCTCCTGTATCCTCGGATCCTCGATGTCGCCTACAATCCTGTGCGTTCTTAGACCAGCCTGCCTGAGGGCACCATCGGTTGCCAAGAGACCTACGTTCCCGGGGTACTCCCCCTCGTTGTTAGAGACGTTGAGTATGAGCACATCTCTACCTAGAGTATTGACCAGGGGCCAGACGAGGTATGGGTAATTCCATATGTAGTACTGCAGCACCAGAATCTTAACACCGTGTCTAGCTAGATGTTCACCAACCTCCCTAGAATCCCTTGCAGACGATACGACCTTAGGTGCTAGAACCACTTCCGGCTTGGAGCCCCAGTGGTACTGGAGTTTTCTGTCCAGAATTTCCGCAAGCCTCTTCATCCGCTTCACACACTCACTCTCGAGGCGCTCCATAACGCTTACTCTCTCATCTCCGAGCATGGCTATGCCTATGGGGACGAGCCTCAAAGCTTCTCCACCAGCACTACCTGTTAACTTCTGTAGAATTTTAGCTTTCATGGATGGCCTCTCCCAAGCTGGATTCCGCTCCAGTTTATCAAAGATTTTTAGGGATTGGTGTGCTAAAGTATAGCGAGTTGCTATGGTGCTTGAGAAGCTGGTGGAGGTATCCCTAGAAACTCTTCGGGCATGCTACACCTGCTTTAAGTGTATAGGTGTCTGCCCAGCTGGTCTTAGACCCAATCTGTTTGTGAAAGCCTATCTCAGTACAGTGTTTAGAGAGCTCCGCGATGTGTATGAGGAAATCGTGACGAATTCCAGCCTATGGTCATGCGCTAAATGCCTTAAGTGTGTTGAGGTGTGCCCACAGAAAGTGCCGTTAAACGATGTTATTGAGTACCTCCAGCGTGAAGCTGCAAAGAGGGGTCTTGCACCGCGGGCATATCAAGACATGGTTGAGAACATTATGGGTACATTTCTCGCATTTGGTAGCCAGACCATAGTTTCCAGAGATGGAGACTTCTACACAACTGGGGAGGCTAGGGAGCTCTTAGGTCTAACTCCTCTTCCAGAGCCAAACAAAATTGAGAAGTTTAGAGAGAGGTTGAAGGGGTTGAGGAGTATTGGCTAGGATGGTGAAGCTAGCTGTATTCACAGGCTGCTTCGCACTATCAAAGCAGATTGCGGTAGAGCTGTCTACACTTAGAGTTCTCCAGCACCTAAACGTAGAGCCCATAGTTCCAAGAAGTGTGAACTGCTGTGGATTTGCGTTCAGAGGTCTGTATCCATCAATGTCCCTCTACCTCACTGGTAGGCTCCTCGCCTCTCTCACAGCCTCGGATCCTGATGGAATTCTCACCCTCTGCAATGGATGCTACCTAATGCTTAGGGAGGCTGTCCACAGGCTCAGAGAGGATAGGAGGCTGCTGGAGTCAGTTAGAAGCTATCTTAGAGATGAGGGTCTCGAGCTTAGGGGGATTCCAAGGATAGTGCATCCCGTGGAGCTCCTCCACGATATTGTCGGCACCGAGGTGCTAAAGGGCATTAAGAGGACTGGAGACAATAATGTGCTCGTGGCTACCCACTACGGCTGCCACGCCCTGCGACCATCAACTGTACCATCCTTCGACAATTCAGTGAACCCCAGTAAGATGGAGAGAATCGTGGAGGCGCTGGGCTTTAGAGCTAGAGACTATCCGGAGAGGCTCGACTGCTGTGGAGCGGTACTGCTGGCAACAAATCCAAGCCTCGCAATGAAGCTGGCGTACTCCAAAATAAGCGGTACTGCCAGATGGGGATTCCACCTACTCGTAACAACGTGTCCGTACTGTTTTGAGATGCTCGATGCTAGGCAGGAGGCTGTGATGCAGACGTTCGGCGACGAGCCGAGGCTACCCGTAATGCTCCTGACTCAACTCATCGGCCTACAGCTCGGCTTAAGTGAAGGTGATGTAGCGCTCAATCTCAATCTCTCCCCAGTCGACAAAGTTCTGCCACAAATTGTAAGGAGGTGACGGGCTTGGAGGGAAGTAGTAGGATAGGTGTATTTCTGTGCCACTGTGGTACTAATATAGCTGGTGTTGTAGACATCAAAAGGGTTGCTGAAGAGATTGGAAAGATACCCAATGTGGTGGTCTGGGACCACAGATTCCTGTGCTCTGCAGATGGTATAGATAGTATGGTTAGCAGTATAAGGTCTAGTGGTGTAGACAGGGTTGTTGTAGCAGCATGTTCATTTAGAACGCACGAGCCTGTGTTCCAAGCAGCTCTCCACAGAGCTGGTCTAAATCCATACCTGCTGGAGATTGTGAGTACCAGGGAGCTGTGTTCATGGGTGCACGAGGGGGAGAAGGAGAAGGCTACGGAGAAGGCTATTAGAATGGTTAGGGCCGCCATTGCTAAGATTAGGGATAATCGACCGCTGGAGCGTAGGAGGCTTCCTGTTGTACCGGCTGCCCTTGTTGTAGGAGGTGGTGTGGCTGGTATAAGAGCTGCTCTAGATATTGCTGATTCTGGCTTTACAGTGTATCTGATTGAGAGGGGGGCCAGCATTGGTGGGAATATGGCCAGGCTCGACAAGACATTCCCGACACTAGACTGCTCAATATGCATCCTTGGGCCCTTGATGAACGCTGTTGCTCAGCATCCGAACATTAGGCTGCTCACCTACAGTGAAGTTGTGTCGGTAGAGGGTAGGGTGGGAGAGTTCGTGGTGAAGATACTCAGAAAGCCGAGGTACATTAAGGAGAGTCTCTGTAAAGGGTGCCTCATATGCATCGCTAAGTGCCCTGCGAGAGCCATTGATGAATTCAACCTGAAGCTCTCTCACAGAAAAGCAATATACGTGCCGTATCCCCAAGCAGTTCCTCGAATCCCCGTCATAGATCCCGATGCGTGTCTCTACCTCCGGAAGGGGATCTGCAGAACCTGTGAAAAGCTCTGCCCAACAGGAGCTGTAGACTTTGCCCAGAGAGGTGAGGTTGTGGAGGTTAGAGTCGGCTCAATAATTGTTGCAACAGGTTTTGAGGAGTACGACATCTCCAGCGTCTATGAGTACGGTTACGGCAGATACCCAAATGTTGTTACCGGACTTCAGCTAGAGCGTCTCGTAAGCTCCTATGGACCCACAGAGGGGAGGCTCACTGTTCCTGGACTTGGCATAGAGCCTAGACGGGTAGCAATAATAAACTGTGCTGGTTCGCGTGACGAGAGGCATCTACCATACTGCTGCAGGGTTGGGTGTATGGCTAGCCTCAAGCATGCGTGGTACATCAAGCACCTTGTGCCAGAGGCAGAGGTACTCATATTCGCCGATGAGATAAGAGCGTCTGGAAAGAACTTTGAGGAGTTCTACAGAAGGATAAGGCTGCTACCTGGTGTCTACATAGTTAAGAGCAGGGCAAGTGAAGTTAGAGCTAACCCCAGCGGTACACTATCCATTAAGGCGTACGATCCTGTGCTCAATCGCGAGGTGACTGTGGAGGTTGACCTGGTGGTTCTTGAGGTGGGCATCGTAGCAAGCCGCAGTACAGAGGCTGTAAGAAACATACTGAAGCTAGGGGCATCGCCCACAGGTGGATTTCTGCTGGAGCTGCACCCAAAGCTCAACCCTGTTGAAACTGCTGTTGATGGTGTCTACATATGTGGTGCTGCAGCTGGGCCAAAGGATATACCAGAGAGCGTAGCACAGGCTAGTGCAGCTGCTAGCAAAGTTATAGCACTGCTTTCAAGGGGCTACATAGAGATTCAGCCACACACCGCACGAGTTGTCGAGGAGCTGTGTAGTGGCTGCAGGATCTGCGTTACAGCATGTGCGTACGGTGCTATAAGGATTGTTGAGAGGGGTGGAAGGAATGTGGCCTCTGTAGATGAGGTTCTATGCAAGGGGTGTGGATCCTGTGTAGGCTCGTGTCCAAGTGGAGCCATTGAGATTCAAAATCTAAAGCTGAGCCAGGTGGAGGCAGTGATGTCTGAAATGCAGGGGTGGGAACCCTATGTCCAGAGAGCCTAGGATTATAGCATTCACGTGCACCTACTGTGCCTATGCTGCTGCTGAAGCTGCTGGTGTGAGCAAGCTACACTACCCTCCACACATCTATATAGTTAGGCTACCGTGCAGTGGAATGTTCAAGAGCCACCATGTGCTCAAGGCCCTTCGCAGCGGCTATGATGCTGTTCTGTGGGGTGGGTGCCACCCACCGTACGACTGCCACTTTGTGAATGGCAACTACAAGGCTTTGGTGCGAGCTACCCTGCTGAAGAACTATCTAAGGCAGCTTGGTTTTGAAGATGATAGGTTTAGGCTTGAGTGGATAGCTGCTGGTGAGGCTGAAAGGTTTGCATCGATAGCTAGGGAGATGGTGGAGAAAGCTACCGCTCTACCCAAGCTAAGGTTTCTGAAACACAGTGAGGTAGTGGACTGATGGCCACAACCATTGGTATAGTTAGCTTAGCTTACTGTGCTGGTTGCGAGGTTGCCCTAGCCTCAACGGAGAGGTTCTGCGAGCTCCTATCAAATGATGCAATTAGAATTGGCTACTCAACACTTCTGGTTGATGCTGATAAGCTTGAGAGCGTCGATGTTCTGCTAGTAACAGGTTCCATTAGGACTCGCGAAGATGTTGCAGCTGTTAAAGAGGCTAGTAGGAGAGCTTTAAAAGTAGTTGCCTTTGGCAGCTGCGCGTGCTATGGAGGTCTACCTGGTCTCGCCAATACAATCGATAGGAAGGAGATGATAGGAGGAGTGTTTGGCTCTGTTGAACCAACAGTAACAGGGGCCAGGCCCGAGCTCACGAGATTTGTGGTACCTATCGAAGAAG
>JANXEL010000089.1 GCA_025058535.1 Ignisphaera sp.
CTTCTCTCTCACCATATCTGATATGGCCTTGAGTATCTCTCCAGCCATAACAAGATCAGCAACAAAATAATCACCACACTCAAACTTAGAGCCAATAACATCAGCAGCAACCCTAAGATCACCCAAAACAGCCTGAGGATCTCCGCCACTTTCTAAGAATTCTCTGGTTAGCTTCAGAGCATTATCTTCATCAAGATTTACTATGGCTTCAATTATTTTTGAATCCATAGCATATCTACCAATAGAATATTTCGCAAAGTACTTATATTTAAGTATTTCTGATGACTATGTGGACACTATATCCACATGTATGTTGATAATAACTAGATTTCATCTACCGCATAAACCTGAAAGGGATGAAGTGGTGTTTCCTATTAATGTCAGCCTTTTATCATCAGAACATTAAATACAGGATGCAAATTTTTATTAGAAATTTTTGTCCATAGAGAGGCGTTTGGAAGATGTACTATGGGGGCAGCTCAAATGCTGTAATAGAAGGTTGGATTGTGGGAGAGGCGTCAAAGGCTTCTACAGAATATGTAGACGCGGTTCACAAACTACATTTGCATGTTGAAGAATTCAAAGTAATTAGAGAAGAGTTTAGATGCATAGCTTGCTACATCAATTGCTGAAGTATTTTGGTTCAATAAAAACGGTGCGGCTAAGGGTGCATGTAGTGTAGCACTTAATGTTTGCAGAATAGAGGAGTGTTTATAGGAGACAGCAGCTCTGAGTCTTTCTCACTAAATTAGTGTAACTGTTAAATTCTGTTTAGATGTTAGATCGTATACCTTAGCGGATGCTGCTGCGGTGAATCCGTACTACAAAGATGCTGCTCTCCCACTTATCGCTTAATGTTAGAGAAAGATGTGGAGCTTTTTAAGAATTCTAAAGCTAGCACTTTAATGCTTGAAAATGAGTTGCTGGAGCATCTCTACACTTCTTGCCTCATCTTCCTTATGATGAGTGAGACTCCCATCACTGTAATAAGAAAGACCACGAATGTGAGGATGAATTCTATTCCAAATTCCCTTCTTGGTACGTAGTACATGAAGATTATTATCTCCAGTAGAAGAGCCCAGATTAACATAGTTAGGTAGTATTTATATGGCGATACCGTGCTCACTGCTTACACCACCTCTGTACATCTGCTTCTAAATCTGATAAGGTACTGGAGAGCTGGGGAAATATGCCTTTCTATGATGTAGATTATGAAATGGGTCTAAAGAGCGGAGATTGATTGCTTAATTGATCTGCCCCAAGCTTATTAGTGGCTCTACAGTTTGCAAGTTTAAATACCGGTTTAGAGTAGATTGAAGAAGCAGAGTGGTTGAAGGGTATCGCTAGGTGTTGGGCTACAATCCATTTGAACTAAGCGAAGCTGTTAGAAGGGTTGTGACTAGAAGCATCAGTGGTGTTGAGGCTAGAAGGTACTACAGATTTAGAGGCGGTAGATGGTATGGAGGTGTAGCAACTGGCGACGTGGTTGGCTGCAATCTTAGGTGCATATTCTGCTGGAGCTGGAGATACAGCCATTTTACCAATAAGGGAACCTACTACACACCACAGCTGGTATTCAAAAACCTAATCGATATAGCTTCTTCAAAGGGGTATAAGTATGTTAGGCTTAGCGGTGGTGAACCTACTATTTCCTGGAACCACCTACTAACACTTCTAGATCTATTTAATCAGACAGGCTATGCATTCATTCTCGAGACAAATGGTTTACTGATAGGAAAGCACAAGGAGTATGCAAAGCAGCTAGCGAAATATGATGTAGTTGTCAGAGTTTCGTTTAAGGGGACATCTACTGACGAATTCAGCATGCTGACTGGAGCAAGACCTGAGTTTTTTGAGTACCAGTTTAAATCGCTTGAGAATCTCTTGGAGTGCGGTATGAGACCTGGAGAGGATTTCTATCCAGCCGTAATGCTGAGCTTCACAACCGATGAAAACTATGCTAAATTCAGAAAGAGATTAGAGGAGATTCACCCAGTGCTGGCTCAAGCTATAGATGAGGAGTACGTCATCCTCTATCCACATGTTGTTGAGATTCTAAATAGAAGTAGAGTGAAGCCTAAGATAGCGTTCAGTCCTAATAATATTCCACAGTATATGATCTAAGCTGATAGGTATGGATACACTAGGATTTCAAAGGGACTGATTTAGGCGATACTCAAACAGCTCTCTTATACCAAGTGGAGAAAAGTGTTTTTACTGCTGAACAGGCCTCCAGGTAATGGTGGTACTGTGGCTGAGCAGGAGGAGCTTGCAAAAAGAGCTGAAGCTCTAGCAGAAGAACTGCATAGAAATTATGGTGGATGTGCACAGATGACTCTAAAAGCCCTTCAGGAGGTTCTAGGCTTATCAGATCTAGGGTCTTTTAAGGCCGCTTCAGCACTCTCTGGTGGAGTGACTCTTGCTGGTGAGGTTTGTGGAGCACTTCTAGGTGCGGTTATGGCCATCGGACTAGCGCTAGGACGTGGAAGGCTGGAGCCCGCCTCCCAATCAACTGAATACGCTAAAGCTATGAATGTTGGAATGAAGGTTTTTGACAGATTTAAGGAAGAGTTTGGGGGAGTTAGATGCAGAGAGGTGCACATGAAACTTTTTGGCAGATACTACAATCTTAGAGACCCCAGTGAGTGGAGGGAATTTGTTGAAAGTGGTGCTAGAAGTAAGTGTAGTAAGGTATGCAGCGTAGCTGCCAGACTTGTGGTAGAAGTTCTGAAATCCACCGGCTACTTTGAGAAGGTGAGATAGAGGAATTTTGAACTTAAAGCAGTCTACATATATATTATTATACTGTATATATATAAAATTCATTTTTACTGGATTAAGCCTTGATGATTGTGAGCCTGGTTCCGTAATACCTTCTAGTGGCGTAGTAGATTGATGCATGAAGACTAATCTTCAGTAGACTCTTGGGTTGGCTGATGGGAATTGGTGGTCAGTTCTATTACATCAGAAATGCTCTCTATAGCGGTTACATAGAAGAGTAGTAAAGTGGAGTTTCTACTCTACTCTGATGGTTCTCATTAAAAAGGCTCTGCAAAGATTTAGCGATATGGATGAGGATGGCGGTATGAGAGGGTTATACAGAGGGCTTGTTAGAAGCTGCTGAGAGTGCTATTAAGACTGCTTTCGATGGTGTTGAAATCGTGGAGCCCTGTATTTCCACCTAGCCAATACTTTATCGCTAGTAGCCAGTAGAAGGTAGAACAAATTCGATGGAAACTCAGCGAATAGAGTGCGGCTTCCATGATCATTTTGAAGAATGTTGAACCTGCTAACTACTGTGCAGATGCAATAGATTTCCGAAGGTTTGCACAGCTTTATGTTTACAGCACCCAGAGAACGTTTGAGTGCTTCTCATGCTGCCAGCTAAAGGGGTTGAGATGTTTAGTGAGGTGTATGTAATAGGTGTCGGCTGTATCAACGATCCGTGCGCAACGGCTAACAGTTTGGTTGGTGAAGGTGGAGCTGCCTTGTGGCTATTGGTAGACCTAGGGCTGGTCTATTCCTTGTATATGTAGGGCAGTTAGAGAGGTGGGCTAATGTTGTGAAAGTGTCGGTCTTGTATTACCGATTTAACCTGCTGGCTTTACACCTACCACTTTGCCGAGGATTAGCCCTAGCACATAGAGTAGAACTGAAACACCTAGGATTAGCGCTATGGATTCTACAAACTCTTTTAAGAAACTCCTGCTGTGTAGAACTGCCGTATAGAGTGTCATGTACGCCACGATGGTTGTGGCTAGCAGGAGCATTGCTGTGAATGCAGCAGCTATAGAGTTCAGCACAAAGTACGGTAATGCCAGCACCAGAACTACTGCTGTATATGCTGTAGAGGTATACACTGCTGAGATCTTTGGATTTTTGAGAGCTTCGTGCTTAGCCTGGGAATACGAAGCTATTCCCATCGATATTGAGGCCGCTATACCTGCCAAAAGCCCTGTCAGACCTGCACTTAAGGTACTTTCAAAAGCCCCTAGAGACCCCGTGTATATCCCTGTGAGCTCTATAAGAGCATCCGATATACCAAGCGTTATAGAGCCCAGATACCTAATCCTTCCCTCATCGAGACCTGAGAGGAATTCCTTTTCATGCCTTTTCTCATCCTCTATAATCCTCACCACATCATCCCTAAGCTCAGGTTTGATGCCAATTATATCGCTATAGATTTTTGATGCCTCTACCTCCATAGACTCCACAATCTTCAGCGTAATTGTTACTCCAAAGAGGAGTAGGATAACTCTATAGAGAAACACTTTAACGATAGATAGTCTAGACTTGCAATCGCCCATAATACCACTCCAAAACATGTAGTGTTTAAGCTCATCACCAGAAGCTTTCTCCAATACCTCCCTAAGACGTTGATTAAGTATAGGCGTTTTAGCAAGTGATCTGTAAAGGTGGTAAGCTTCATACTCATCTACACAAACTCTACGCAGAGTACTTTCAAAACTCATTACCTCCCACCGGATACTGATATTGTATCATAATATAGTTAAAAAACTTCTTGCGAATAATAGATAATTTCCTCTATGCTATCATAGAGCTAATGTTAAAGCGAATTATTTTCAAAATGATAAGATTTTTATTCATCCACAAGGTTAGAAAGCTGCTAGAGATAGTGGTGCGGATTGCGATTTAGGGTAATAGAGATAGAGGTTAAACAAGCACTAGCAAAGTCTAGTCTACCCGATATAGATTATGCACTGAATCCCTATCTAGGCTGTGGCCACAGCTGTTTGTACTGTTACGCTAAGATGTACACAAGGCTAAGCAGTGTTGTTGCGGACTGGGGAGGCACAGTAGCCATAAAGAGAAATCTACTTGATGTACTTAAGAGAGAAGTACAGAGGTTGGAGAGGGGTAGCGTTGGTATAGGAACCATAACAGACCCTTATCAACCTGTCGAAGCACTATACAACCTCACTAGGAGCTCGATAGACATTCTAGTCAGGAGCGAATTTAAAGTTAGCATACAGACAAAGAGCTCATTGATAATGAAGGATATGGATATTTTGAAGAGGTATAGAAATGTGGTAGATGTGGGCCTCACAATAACCTCGGCGACAGATACCTCGCCAATGCGTACTTTTGAACCGCTCTCCTCACCCCCCTCTGCACGCATAAAAACATTGAAAAAGCTTTCGGAAGCCGGTATAAGAACGTGGATCTTTTACGGTCCCGTGATCCCTGGCTATAATGATAGTATAGAGGAGGTTGCAAAAATCATTAAACTTGCAAGTGAGACAAAGAGTCTGTTGTACATAGATAGATTCAGAGTCAAGAGGTTCATGTGGCTTGATCCATTCCTAAAATCTATAGCTAGCAGAAGCATTGGGTATGATTGGATCAAATTCTATAATAGTGTGTATAATCTATGTAGAAGTGTTGGAGTTGTGTGCAAGTCAGGATTTGAAACTGTTGAACAGCAGAGTGGCAGGAGACTCGACGACTATTTACGGTAACTGGGGTGACAGTAGAAAAGTGTGACTGAATTCTCTATTCCTAGCTAAGGTTAGACCTACCACAGCGGTAGTGAGAATAGCGCTAGTGACAATAGTACTGAGACTGGTGTTATTATTGCTATTGACGCTGCCACTAGATCTTCATTCAATTTAAACATTTTGGCTATAATTATGTTGTTAATGGCTGGCGGCATAATGCTTTGCAGCATGAATCCACGAATAAATTCCCTGGGCAGCACTATGAACGAGAGTATGGCTTTGGCCACCAGTAGAGAATAAGGTATCTTTAATAGAGCCACTACAAGCAGCGGTTTTACCAGTGATTTTAGTGATGAGTAGGTTAAGTTGGTTAACCCATAGCCTATAACCAAAAACGAAGATCTTATAGCATGTAATGTAAATGTCGACAGCACATCTAGTGCACTTCCTAAACCTATGGTATGCTGCTTTAGAATGATTGAAACCATGACTGCTAGAATAGGCGGAAGTGATTTTACTGCGTTTAGAGGACTTTCTCTAGAGACTTTTACTGCTATTAGCAGTGATGTTAATGATAAAACTATATTAAAGGCCACCGCATAGGGTGTAACATAACGCTCTGTTCCAAGGATAATCATTGCCAGAGGTATTGCCAAGTATCCTGCATTTGGAAGAGAGGAAGCTGTGGTTATAGCCATTCTATCCTTTACATCATTAGATACAATACGCGACAGAAGAAACGATGACACCATTAGAAGACATATGTGTAAGATAGAGAGTAGCACGGAGAGCATGTAAAAACCTATTGATGGTGCATTAAGCACGGCCATAAATATAACCATGGGTAAAATAGTGTAGTATAGAAAATAGTTCAATAGATTTACCGCATATGCTACAAAACTTGAATTCTTTTTCCTTCCTAAAATGAACCCCACAGTAGCCAAACCTATGTCTATGATAAATGCTAAATCCATTACATCCACCACTTAAATCATTAGGTTTCAGATACTATCAATTGCCCATACTATAAAGGCTATGCTTTAAATGCTAAAACTTTTAATTTGTTAATACCATTACTGTGTAAAACGGTGAAAACGGTTTGAGTTTAAAACCTCAACCTATAGCTGGAGATGTCTATTGGGTTGGCGTTAATGATGATGCCAAGGAGCTCTTCGAATCACTTTGGCCCCTACCTTTCGGAATATCATATAATGCATACGCAGTCGTTGGTAGAGATACCGTTGCTCTTATAGATACCGTTGATAAGAGGTATACCTACGAGTATATAGGTAGAATTAGAGAGGTTATTGAGGATTTTGATAGGGTTCGCTATATCGTTGTAAATCATCTAGAGCCTGATCACCACGGAGCTACACCAGATATTCTTAAAGTTATGCCGAAGGCTAAGCTTGTGACCAGCGTAATGGGTAGTAGAATCCTATCGTCGGTATACAGGGTTCCTAGTGACAGAATTTTTATTGTTAAAGATGGTGATAGGATAGATTTAGGCGGCAAGACTCTGAGATTTATATACACGCCCTGGCTCCACTGGCCTGAGACTATGGTTACGTATCTCGAGGAGGACAGAGTGCTCTTTTCTTGTGACGTCTTTGGAAGCTACGGCTCGCTGCAGGATGGAATATTCGATGATGAGGTGGATATGAATTTCTATATAGATGAGGCTAGGAGGTACTTCTCCAATATAGTGATTAAATATACGAGAAACGTGCTTGAAGCTCTTGAGAAACTAAAGGGTATTGAGATGAGAATTATAGCACCCTCTCACGGACCTATATACAGATCTAATCCAAACAGGATAGTAGAGTTGTATAAAAGGTGGGCCCAATCTGCATCGGAGAGAGATAGAGTTCTGATTATCTACGGATCTATGTATGGTAGAGGGGAGTCCATTGTTGAATACATCGCTGAGAAACTTAATCGAGAGGGGCTTAAGATCTCACTCCACGACGTCTCTACATCTCACCCATCTTACATACTATCTGATTTAGTTGAAGCATGCATGGCGGTATTCGTATACCCATCATACGACGCAGGCATATTTCCATACATGGAGGATGTAATGAGGCTGCTTCAGCTTAAACAAGTTGGACGCGGAAGATTTGCCGCAGTAGTAAACACATACGCATGGGGCTCAACGGCCAAGCAAGCTGTTGAACTTCTTACAAAAGCAGGATTCAAAGTCGTAGAACCTGTAGTGGAAACAAAGGCTGTGCCGGATGAAGAAGGATTAAAGAAAATTGAAGCTCTCATAAATAGTGTAGTAGATGTGTTGAAGACCGGTACTGCACAGCCACAGTAGTATTGATGGTACAGCTAATACTATTTGATGTACTTTCATGAATCTATGCAGATAATATTGATGCATCTCCACCTACACCACTTTTCAACATGGCAAACACCACCTTAAGTGTTGAACTGCTCTACTGCTTGGCCCCAAGCCTTAGGCTATCCACCGCACTTTTGCATTCATACACACTCACATCACAGCATCATTTATAGCTGCCGGAATTTCCACTATCTATATTCCCAGTTGCCAGAATCAAACAGTTTGGGTAAAAAATCCAGAACTCCAATAAGTTGTGAGAATGTCTAATTAAGAATATCGCATTGCCCCAGCCATTCGCTTCTCTGTTTAAATAACTATTAGGATAGAAAATTGATTTGCCATAATCTTGTAGTAGCCGACTCTACCTGGAGCTTTAAATATCCCTAGAGACACCTTTACTAAATACCTTGTTAGTTTAGGTGCCTCCTATGCACAGTGTGCACAATATTTCCTTCAACATGGTCGTGCGGGATGCTTTAATAGCTATTCCACTATTTATCTACATTATAGTTCTCGTTTTTATTGCTGCAAAGAGGCTGTATGGATTCATGACTTCTAGAGGTGTTAGGCACAATGTGGCGGTATACTTTAATAGGAAGTTCATACACATGCTTACAGGTGGCATTGTAGCAATCCTTGTACCACTACTGTTTAGAGAACCCATTATACCCATGTTATTCGCATACATGTTGGCAGTATTCATCTACCTCCCGCATAGATCAGGAAGAATTTTAACATGGTTTCAGACAGATGATAATATGTATGAGGTTAACTTTTGTATAGCCTGGGGAACATCTATAGCCATTCTATGGCTCTTAACAGGCAATCCGTGGATCTCTGTACTGCCTGCATTAGCCATCTCATTTGGAGATGCTGTAACAGGAATTGTTAGAAATGTGGTTTTTGGCTATAGAACAAAGCACTGGCTGGGGAATATAGCAATGGCTGCAACAATGATTCCGATAGGCTATATACTTTCAGGATGGATAGGCATTGTCGCAATGATTATAGCCTCAGCTATAGAAAAGATAGAACTCAATCCAATAGATGATAATATACTGATAGCATTTACAACAACAGTAATTCTAGCCGTGAACCATTTAATGACGGTTTAGCCAACTGGCTCAGCCCTGCATCGAATTGGGTTGTTCAATCCCTTTACTAAATCTATAGCTAGTGACTCCTTCTAGTAAGTAAGACTATCAAATTCACAATTTAAATCGTATTTATGGAGAAAACGGTTATACGGTGCTCCTAATTATTTCATAGCACTTCACCTTTCACCTATTTAACCGAGAAATACATGCTCTACCATCCTCAATAAAGATATACAGTAACCTCTCCAAGCTCACTACCCAATCTATATGCAAATTATCCACTTTCTATCTACTGATCTAGAATCATGGCTGCATCCAGTAGATACGCAACAAAAGAGTGATTGATGATTGTATCCATTAACTGTACCCAAAACCTCTTCAGATACGTAAAGTGAAGACTGTGCTGTCTTCACAAAATGTCAAAACTTTCATTGCCTAATCTGGGCGTAAGGTGCATGTCACTTTCATCCACATTTTTTTATCTCTTTTATTCCCTACCATCTCATGTAAGGGCATATCTATAATCTACAAGAGAAATTTCCTGAGGAGATTAGAAGGAATGATAGAGCTAGAAGAGATATTGCGTTTAGAATTCTCTACAGAGATTGTTAAGGGTCGGGATCTAAGGCTAGCTATTACTCAGATCATCATTAGGAAGGTGGTCACTAAGGATGATTAGATAGTATGAGGGGGATGTAAGGTTCCTGAAAGGAGATTATCAAATAGAATAGATAAATTTGAATCAATGTCTATAAATATCTCGGAAAGGCTATTGAAGCTTAAAGGTGCGCACATAGAATCTGCAAAAAGAATATACAATTTAGACAAGAGGATCGATACACCAGGTAGAAGAATTGACTAAATGCAGGGAATACCCATAGCCATAACAATCA
This sequence comes from Ignisphaera sp., assembly GCA_025058535.1. Classification (GTDB taxonomy): domain Archaea; phylum Thermoproteota; class Thermoprotei_A; order Sulfolobales; family Ignisphaeraceae; genus Ignisphaera. Next base: position 9,797 of record JANXEL010000089.1, read on the forward strand.
CAGTTTTATCAGCACTACTAACTAACATTATTTCAGCCTTATTGCAGTAGGTATAGCCCAGCGAACATTAAAGAACTGTCTCCTTCTACTCTATAGAGAGATACCTGTTAATTTTTGCAACTCTCTCCATCTAAAGTATTTTTAAAGAGTTCAGCAGTGTGCACTTTTAAAATTAAAGCCGCCTCCCATCTCCAAAGAGGCACGTAGTAAGATAAAATGATTATCCTATGTGTTCGTATACAAGGTAGCAGCAGGTAGCGAGAGAAGATAACCCTACTTAAACGTAGCTTTGAATCATACTTGGTGCACACCGTGGTTAACATGATTAATAGCGTCAATCCAAATAATTGGACTTTTAAAACTAGATGATGTAGATCTTGCTGTTCCTTGTGGCCACACCTATTGGATGCAGGGGTATATTTATTTTTAAGGTTGCTGCTAAATATGTTATGTCTAAGGATGTGTAGCTAGGCGACATTCATGTGATGTGATTAATGAAAGGGTGTTGTATTTGAGTAGCGCTATTATTGTTAGGAATCTCGCTAAGAGGTATAGAGTGAAAAAGAGAATAAGTTTACTGAGATCTCATACCGAGGTTATTGAAGCCTTAAGGGGTATAGACTTCACTGTTAACTATGGTGAGGTTGTGGGTCTTCTAGGGCCTAACGGTGCTGGAAAGACTACAACCATAAAGATTCTAGCAACACTACTGCTTCCCGATTCTGGCGAAGCCTACGTTGCTGGCTATAACGTAATTAAGAATGCCGGTGAAGTGAGGAAGAGAATAGGCATTATGTTGACTGTGGAAAAGGGTTTCTATGGAAAGCTGACAGGCCGCGAGAATCTAGAGTACTTTGCTGCGCTATACGGACTCGACAGAGTGAGATCTAAGGATAGAATAGATTATCTCATCAGATTGCTCGAGCTCGATAAGCTTGGAGCTGACTACAAGCTTCTTGAGGAGTTCAGCCTTGGGATGAAAGCTAGGCTCAGTCTAGCTAGAGCTCTTCTAAGCGATGCACCTGTACTCCTTCTAGACGAACCTACACTGGGCCTGGATCCACCTAGCGCACGTAGAATAAGGGAGTTGGTTAGAGATCTCGCACATAAGGAGGGTAAGGCGGTACTCTATACAACTCACAACATGTTTGAAGCTGAGCTTGTATGTGATAGAATTCTATTGATAAACAAGGGAATGATTGCTGCTTGGGGAACCCCACAGGAGCTTAAAATGAGGATACCTAAGCTTAGGGTGATTGCCATCAACATTAAGGGGGAAGGCAGAGTGGACCGGATTCTAGAATCGCTAGGTGTAAAGTATGAAATAAAAAGTGAGGAGAATAGCATAAACAGTATTAGGATCCATGCAGAGAGGCCGGAGGATGTATTCAATGATGTTGTGAGGAAATTTATCGCTAGTGGTTTTGAAATTGTTTCAGCTAGAATTGAAGAGCCAACGCTCGAGGATGTGTTTATATACTTTAGCGAGGGATCTCTATGAACATTCCCAACTTGATTGAAGCTGAGTTCAAACTTGTATATGGTGAGATATTTAGAAGGAGATCAGCTCTTGTATCTATGATTATATACCCCTACCTATTTGCAGGTTTTACACTATTCTTTGGATATACAATAGGCTCCCCCGGGCTATTCATGGAGAGAGTAGGTGTAGAGCCCGTAGTATTTATGATTACAGCGAGCAACATGGTGATGTCTATAATAAATACTGTGGACGACGTTCTCTGGAGGCCTCTTCACGATGCATATGTAGGGACTCTGCCATACATCATTGCATCACCAATCAATAAGCTCGAGCTATTTATAATCATACCAGTGCCTAGGCTGCTACTACTACTCATAACAGGGTTCACTAGCATAGTCCCAATATACGTACTGCACTATGGTTTAAATGGGGTTGTGCTAGCGCTGACCGTAATTTCCCTAACAACCTTCGGAGCGCTCACAATGTCTACCCTAGGCATAATCATTGCCGGACTCGTACATACTGTAGGTGAGAGCTGGAGGATACTTAATGTAGTTAGACCATTGTTAATGATACTGGTGGGTGCATATTTCCCAAGAGCGCTCATGCCTTTTGCAGCTTACATCACAAGCATGTTCATACCATCCTCTCATGTAGTGGAGTCCATCCATAGAATTCTGCTAGGCGATATAGGCGATGTATACCTACTTCTTGCACTTGCTGCAACTTTAGCTCTAGTATATGCACCTGGCGGTAGTAGAAGCCTACTATATTGGGAGAAAAAGAAGGTGAGTGAGGGTGTTAAGACTTCTTAGAAGAGCCTATGCTATATTTAAAGCATATGTGCTCTCGGATCTTGTGAGAAGTAGGGGGTTTGTCTATGGTCTTGCAAGCTTTTCCATATGGATAGTACTGTTCATGAGCCCCCTTACACTATTCACAGATGTAGAAACAAACCCACAGAGAATAGCAGCATATGGATTTACTGCTATACTCATATTCATGTTCTACGGAGCTGCGACATGGGATTGGGCTGCAGAACTGCGCTGGATGATTAATGATGGTAGGCTTGAATACTATATAGCAAGTGGAAGCGGTTTCCTACCACACTATCTAGGCATTCTACCGGTATCACTAATCTGGCTATCGATAGTAATGCTCTTCAACTGCGCAATTCTATCCATAATGTGGGGACCACCACTTCTATATGTAACCGACATCTTCATACTCACATGCGGCTTTGTACTGTTGCTCATCAACCTGCTGGCCTACGCACTAGTGCTCGGAGGAACTGTTATATCGAGTGGTGTATCCGGGTTTGTTGTGGAGATACTGGGTTTTATACTCCCAGTTGCAACAGGTGGTTTAACACCCCTTTCAACACTACCAAAACCACTACAACTATTTGCACTACTAACACCATTCAGCTACCCAGCAGAGATGATAAGATACTCTATACTTGAATGGAGGCCTATTGTAGACCTTCAGCAGCTAATGCTCAGAGGTGCAATCACATCACTTACATTCTTACTAATATCAATTGCGTACTTTAGATACCAGCTAAAGAAGATCCTAAGAGAGGGTGTACGCGCAACTGCACTATGGTAACCCCGATTACGCGCCTGCAATCATGCGCTTATAAGTACATTTGCAATTCTATATAGCAGCGGTAGCCATTACACTGTATTAAGCCCGCTGGCTTTCAATAAAGCTAAACTACTTACTCTTGTTTGAACGGCCGGCAGTAGCTGTATATATTTATTTAGTGAGTAATTACGGTTACCATTGCTCCTTTCCTAGGCATGTTGAGTTCCAGCAGATCTTGACCAAGCCGTACTATATCCCCATCTCCTCCGATCCTCATAGCACCTTTAATGGTTTTTGCAGAATACACCTTGACCCTCTTTTCAAATCCGTGGTTAATGGTTATGATGATGTCCTCAGTTTCCCCATAGTAGCTAAGCACTTCGACTTCAGGGTTATCAGATCTATATTGCCTTTCTATACCAGCTTCAATAGCTATGGATTCGTATAGCCTACCATAGCCTCTACCCCAATCAACAACCTCCTGTCTAGCCACTACAATCTCCACAGGTACTAGGAAGAGGTATGCATATCCACTACATCTTTTAGCTCTAAACAGAACAGGGTTTCCACTATCATCAACAGCTACAACTTCTGCATCAACTGACCGTGCAGTGTAGGTGTACACAGGTTCGGAAATCTTTAATTCAAGCTTGTCACCCTTTTTAAAGTTGCCTAGACTGCTCACAAACTCTAGAGTAGTCACACCAAACAGTCTACGCCCTACAGATCCTGCATCAAGGGTGTTCTCTACACCAAAGAGTTCTAGCCAGAGGTGTGTTGGAGCTTCATGAAGTGCTCTGAGGTTTGCAACTCCTCGCAAGACTGATGTGTAGAGGTGTCCTCCACCCTCTACATAGCTGTAGATCTTCCTCCACGTCGAGGATAGAGCTACTATCGTAGAGGGCATTATGAGGAGCCTCTTGCTCTTTATGGCCCTCTCTACATCAAGCTCGTATACCACTGATGTTTGGAGCCCGGCTGCTGAAGATAGTATGTAGGCTCCTATCAACGGCTGTAGTGTAAGCTGAAGTCCAGCAATACTCTTGTACCTTATAAACTCGTAGTCTCTGAATATATAGAATGGTGCTATAATAGATGCGTCGGTGGATCTTTTAAACCTCTGATGCAGACCCATCCTCTCAATTTCTCTAAGTTCTTCAGAAAATCTCTTCACTACATGTGCTGCCGGCTTCAGTGAACCATCCTTTCTAACTATACCAAATGCAAGCTCTAGGGGTCTCCACTCATATGGAGGGTCACTCTCATGTGGAAAATCTGAGAAGCACCAGATGAATGCTCCCGAGGCTCCGTGTGCTAAGGCTGTATACAGCATCTCATTTACGAATCTCGCCTGAGCCTCTTCTGAAAATTGGTGGGTGCTAAAACCAAACTCCTCTAGGATGATGGGCACATCACCATCGTTTGAAAACAGCTCGAGTACTGCACTATACGTATACCCATGCCTCACGCTATCACTGTCGTATAGATAGAGATGCGGACCTACGTAGTCCACAAGATCTCTGACATTTGGAGTCTCCTGCATGTACTCGTTCGGAATGTCGCCAGAGGACACTACATGGTTTGGATCTACACTCTTCACAGTTTTAGCAAAAGCTCTTAGCAGTGCCAGAGCTTCTTCTCTACTTTCAGCTCTCTTAACAAGGCTAATCTCGTTGCTCAGAATCCATCCACCAATACCACCGTGCTCCTTAAATCTCCTAACAATAGCTTCAACGAATTTGCACGTCTTCTCAATACTGGATGGAGTGTATATATCCTCAAACCTTGTCCATGGAATTCTCCAGTTCTTACCACTCATGTGGCCAACAATAAGACTTGCAAATCCCAGAATACCATTCTCCTCTAGAATTCTAAGGAATCTTTCAAGCTTTTCCAGAGAGGGTGGATACACATTAGCATTCTCATCTGCAAAATCTTCATTCTTAATAAAGAACCTTACAGCTCTAATACCAAGCTCCTTCATAAGCCTGACATCCTCAGCAATATCATCTTCACTCCAATCCCTCCACATTCTAATGTTTGTTTTTCTAGGCCAGTAGTTCACGCCAAGTAGAAACCTAAAGCTACCATCGGTTAATGTAACGTTTCCCCTTCTCTCAGTCTTCAATACATTCACCTCTAAAATAGAGGGGACTGGAAGTATATAAATTTTGATAGCCCGACCGAAATTCTAGACCATGAAAGCCTTAGAAGGAGTGTGTGCTATAGGTAATTTCAGAATTTCTCCTCAGCTACAGTTATTGTTAGGACACATGATTATACTATCGATAGATAGGTTTTTTACTTGAGTAGCATGACACTGCTTAAGGGAGTGTGCATGGATAGACACGTTATACTTGGTTTTGACCTTGGGGCCAGTAGTTGCAGAGCTATGATTGGCATTATTGATGAGAAGGAGAGAAGGGTTGTTGTTGAGGAGTTGTATAGATTTCCCAACTATATGGTTAGGGTAGGGGATAGTCTCTACTGGGATGTGCTGAGAATATGGCATGAGATGAAGCAGGCTATAAAGCTTGCATATAGAAAACATGGAAATAGGCTTATCTCCATAGGTGTTGATACATGGGGTATAGACTTTGCTCTCCTTGATGAACGAGGAGAGCTTCTCGGTGATCCACACACCTATAGAGATCCTAGGACCGAAGGGGTTATGGAGGAGGTTCTCAAGATAGTGCCCAGGGAGAAATTGTATGAAAGGACGGGAATACAGTTCATGAGGATAAACACCCTCTTCCAGATATACTCTATGGCTAAGGCTGGTGATCCTAAGCTTAAAATAGCAAAGACATTTCTCATGATACCTGACCTCTTCAACTACTGGCTATCTGGGGTTGCCGTAGCTGAATACACTGAAGCTACAACATCACAGTTTCTAGATCCAGGTGCTAAGAAGTGGTGCCTTGATATTCTGGAGCTTCTCGCAATTCCTACACACATATTTCCAGATGTCATAGAGCCTGGTACTAAACTTGGAAGAATTGAATCTAGACTTGCTTCAGAGATTGGTCTATCTAGCGAAGTAGAGATAGTTGCACCTGCAACTCACGATACAGCCTCGGCTATTGCTGCAGCTCCTATGGTCAGTGAGAGTGCTGGCTACATAAGCTCTGGCACATGGTCTCTCGTAGGTGTTGAGCTTTCAAAACCGTTAATAAATCGTAAGGCT
>JANXEL010000060.1 GCA_025058535.1 Ignisphaera sp.
TCTTAGTGCATATCTTACCTCTGTTATATTGTATGGGTATCTAAATGTGTTGTATGTGTACCCCTTATTGCATGGATCGAAGAGCCATGCAAGCGGCTTTTCTTTTCTCCACCCGATTACATACGGATTCTGTAGTACAAGCTCCATCTGCTCTACTGCAAATGTTTTCTTGGCATCGAGTTCATTTCTAACAAACATTAGGGCAGCTTTCTCCTCAGGACCTGGGTAGATTACAAGGTAGTACTTAGGAGCTGGTTTAAGACCGTATAACTTTGTAGCCCACCACTCTTCATTTCTCTCCCACAGCCACCAATTACCACCTCTATCATAATCTTTCAGCGTGTATGGTCCTAGGCATAGGGGTGGGTAGTTCTTGAAGGTGACAGGGTCATCTACTTTCTCCCATACATGTTTAGCAATGGATGTGATGTAAACGGACGGGCCCCATATTATTGCTGTAAAGTAGTAGTGGAATCTTGGATTAGGTTTTAGAAGCTCGACTTCTATAGTGTAGTCATCTAGTTTACGGACGTTGCTTACCCATGATGTAAGTAACGCGTAGGGACCGAATCTCTTATCACCCATAAGGAGCTTAAATGCATACACAACATCCTCTGCTGTGAATGGTTTTCCATCACTCCAGGTCACACCCTTTCTCAGATATATTTTGACAGTCTTAAAGTCGGGTGTGTACTCTGGTGGACCGGCTGCAATCCAGCTTATAAGCTCATTATTGGTCGTATTTATGTACCATAGGTTCTGATGGCATACGTGGTGCCATCCGTAAGCGACTGGCCTTCCTGGTACGTGCACATTGAAATCATCGGGCACCGCTAGTGTTCCTCCTTCATAGTGATTGACCAGAACATCTCCCCTTGGTACGCCTGGAGGGAGGGGTAGTTGTGCTTCTACTGGTCTTGTATCTATTATCACAAGACCGCTTAGCATTACCGTGATTATGAGCAATATACTCAATATGTAATTACTTTTTCTGAGACTCATATTTACCACTCCGGATCTGTAGTTAGATGAGTCTGGTTTAAAAATTTATTAGTCCTATATCTTTTTAAAAGTAAATTTTATTGCCTTAGTCTAGGGTTTACATATTCTGATATACCTTGGGATATTAGAAAGAATGCTAGGAATACTACTATTACACCTACAATTGGTGTGATGTACCACCACCAGAGTCCTCTGAACAGTGCAGAATAGTAGAGTGACCAGTAGATCATGGTGCCAAGGGTATCCTTATCGAGTATCGATAGCCCTAGTATTGATAGTCCCGTCTCCATACCTATGGAGTAGAGCACTGTGTTGGTGAGATTTATGAGATGCCACGCAAGTAGATGTGGTGTAATCTCTCTGAATATTATCCTAATTATAGAGTTTCCAGATAGGGATGATGTTAGTATGAACTCCCTCTCCCTTAGTGATAGCACCATAGCACGTACCTGTCTAGCAGGCCAGCACCATGCTGTAATCGAGAATATTAGTCCCATGAATGGTATCGGATTTCCTATTGCTGATATGTAGGGTTTTAATATCATCAGAACTATTATGTAGAGTGGTAGTGCCGGTATTACTATGATTGTATCCGTTATAAACATCAGCACTTTATCCAGTACACCACCCCTCAACCCTGCTATAATACCTATGAGAAGCCCAACATGAGGTGCTATTAGTGCCGTAACTAAACCTATTACTAAAGAGTTCTTTATAGCATTGGTGAAAATCCAAAAGACACTTCTACCATTAGCTGTTGTCCCAAGTATGAAGTCTATGCCTTTAAGTGTTGGTGGGACATTCCTTGGATAGCTATACCAGTGAATGTACTGTGATGGTGATAGAAAGGAGAGTAGAGCTAGTGCAACTACTGCTATAATTATAATAGAGCCTACCCGAAACTTTGTATTGATCTTCATGAGCGTTAAAAACTGATTCTTAATTGAGATAATCACACTTGTAAGCATGTTAACCATCTCTTCTCCCCCTTCACCTGTGCCTTACACGTGGATCTATGAATGGGTAAATGATATCTAAAATATATGTTGCTATTGCTACTGCTATTATAGTAAGTGAAAGCATGCTTAGCGCTGTTGGATAATCTCCTGATAGGACAGCTCTGTATGCAAGCATTCCAATCCCAGGATACGTAAATAGAATCTCTGTAAGTAGTGCACCACCAAATATTCCACCCAGGGATAGTCCTAGTGTTGTAACCTGTGGTAGTAGAACATTTCTAAATAGGTAGCTCTTTAGAATGCGCGACTCAGACAATCCTCTAAGCTCAGCGTAGTACACATAGTCTTCTGTCTGTACATTTAGTGTCAATGTAAATGAGCTTAGGAACCACCAACCCAACATACTAATTATTACTATTGATAATGCAGGTAGGGTGGATCTGTACAACCATTCCTTAATTAATATAAATACGTCCGTAAAGACCACTTCACCAAAGCCACCTACTAGTGGAAATATCGGTATCAGGTAGGCTAACAGGAATATGAGTGCAAGTGCCATGATATAGTATGGTATCGGATACAGCGTTAGTGAAAGCGATACAAGAACCTTGGATATCTTCTTTTTTCTATTTATACCTGCAAAAACGCCAAGTAGATTTCCTAAGATCCATGATAGCACTGTAGTGAATGCTAGGAGGCTCACCGTCCAAGGCAATCTACGTATTATCAGTTCCCTGGCTGGGATTGGATAGGACATTATGGATGGTCCAAAATCAAGAGTTAGAAATCTTCTGAGGTAGGAGACGTACTGCTCAGTAATTGATCCCGTTAAACCGAATATCTCATACAAGGTCTTCCTAAGCTCTATCATTGCTTGGGGATCGACAACTTGTCCTTGAGCTGTAAGAGACCCTATGATATTCTCCACAGCTGAAACCGGCATGGCTCTTAGCAAAAGGAAGGTGAATGTAAATGCTGTAAATAGTGTAGCTACTAGCACAGCCGTTCTAATCACTATAAAGCGGAGTAGCGACTTTAAGACCAAGTTTCATCACCTAACACATTTTTACATTTACATGATACAGATATTCGCGAGATCTTTTATAAATTTTCAACATGCTAACCTTCAGATAATGGGTGGATAGGTGAGAGCACAGTTAGAATATGATAGTCTGGAATACAAGATCGTAAGTAAGTTAGTGTGGGCGAATACAGGTCTACATAACGTTGTGTCATGCGGATGGTAATGTAATTATTTAATGGAGGTGCACTGAATCGCTTATAACTTTCCTCACTTCTTGAAGGAGCTGCTTGTACATTGATATACTTTTGGTCTGTAGTGGGTCTAGCTTTCTTAGTAGTGCAAGCTTAACACTCGTAATACCTGCTATCAGTGAGCCGTAGAGAAGTCTTTCAATAACGTTTCCCCAGAGACTCAATAGATACGTATTTACACCGACACTGTCTAGATACTCTGCATAAAATTCGATGAGTCTATTTTCGTAGTCTAGATCGGAGTCTATAAGTATGGCTCTATCTCTGAATTCTGCTCCCTCCCACCCAACAATGTCGTTGTGGAAGAGCTCAGGGAGTATCTCAACCTTTGCGGGAATCTTAGAGTTTTCATTTAATTCGTTTTTAATTCTTGTAGCTAGGGCTGAATATCTTTGTGAAGCAACAATTAATGGTAATTTAGAGGATCCTAGGAATTCCAGGAGCTCATTACTAATTTTTTCAGCCTTACCCGCCTCTCTGAGCCTGTCTATAGCTCTTTGCAGTTCATCTCTTGCAACTACTTCAACTCTGCATGCCAATAATAGATTGAGTGATGCTACTAGCATTATTGGCAGTGCTGAGCGTGGTGCTAGTCCTCCCCTAACAACGATATATGGTGCACCGCTCTCTTCAGCAATTTTCAACAACTCTCCTCCTGATGCCACGATGCCTACAGATTTTGTATATTGCAGCACTTTCCTAGTCGCAAGCACTGTCTCTAGCGTGTTGCCTGAGTAGCTTATTGAGAGCACGAATGTTGCTTCATCTACTAAACACTTGGGAATGTAGAAATCCTTATGTACATACACAGGTATAGGGTGGTTCGACGCTGCTGCAATTGATGCTATCATATCGCCTACAATGCCGCTCCCGCCCATACCTAGGATAATCACCCTTTTAATGCCCTCTAATGTTTTAGCATTTGCTACAGTATAGTTCATAGCCTCTAAGCTGTATTCGTACCACCTCAAATAGTGGTCAAGCATTATCCTCCCCACACATAGAATTTTTCAGAGTATTGTGTATATATAGATCTTCGTTAAAAGCTTTCTTAAAATCCGGCATACCGTACCTATTGGAGCACTAAGCTTTTAAACCAATAAGAAGGTGTGTACACGGTTGATGAGGTGGTGTCGCGCCATGCCTATATTCATTAGCAGTGAGGATGAGTTTTTTGAAGCTGCAAAGAGGGCAGTGGAGTGTAGAGTTAAAAGAATTGAAAAGAAGGGAATTGCGAAGGTTAAGGCCAGGACGAAGAGGTATCTATACACATATGTAGTAGCCCTGGATAAGCTTGATGGTTTGCTAAATAAATTGAAAAACATATGTACGGTAAAGGAGCTGTAGAGCAATGTGAATTAGCCTCATCCACTTTAAATGCAGATAGCCACGTAGATGCATTTTTAACCAGAATAGTGTTTTGCCTTCTATGCAGAATGGAGCACGAGCAGCTCTTCCTCCACAATCCTTACCCTAATTCGGTAGGCAGCCTCTTCAAGAAATATAAAAACCCTGAAAATAATGTTAAAGGGTTAGATATAAGGTGCTTGTGTAGTGATGTGTTATAAACCCCATCTGATAAATTTCAGCAGATATGATGATGGCTGGCGCTTCTGAAAAATTCCCTGCAGCAGTGTATATGCACCCGGAGGCTCCGACATTCAATATCAGTTGGGATAATTTAATGCTGGTGTTTTATGATAATCTCGTAATACTCGATTTACTTCTGTGAATAATTTAACATCAAATTTGTCTATGATTAACAAAACTTATAAGCTAAATATATTACCAATACTATGTATAGTTAAAAGGTAGTATTATAAACTTACCTATGGTACTGGTGTGCATAGTGATTGACGAGGAGGCTATAGCATTAATGGCTTCTACAGCCTACAGTATCCCATCACTTTTTGACTTTGATCTGCTACCAATAATCGATAGAAGCCATGTTATTAAAATGATTGATATGTTCATGGATGAAGCAATTACTTATATTGATGGTCTCGGCGTAGAGCCTTTACCTGCTAAGTATGTAAAGGAGGATGCATATATTCTCTGTGACGACCTGTTAAACTATATTGGAGAATTTGAAGGCGGTCTCATACCGCAGCAAATCATTCTCACACACATTTCTAGGTGTGGTAAGGTCGCTATGCTGCACAGCCATCCCATACCAATACCCATACCAACAGTGGAGGATGTGCTATCCTCCCTTCAAATTGGTTATAGAGTTGAGTGCATTATAAGCAAATCCTCTGACTACCTAGCCACAATGTTGTGCTTAGAGCCTTTAGAGTCATGGAATAGCGTTGCATCCGCTCTCCACAGTATTGGTGGAAACATGCTGGAGTCTACTAAGTATATCGTTATTGGAGATGGTCCGCAGATCGAATTTCTTCCCTTTCCAAACATAGCCGAGCAAAGTAGTATTATTCAGAACTTCATTGGGATCCTCTCAATACATGCAAGTGTTTTATATGCTAGGATAGATTTAGTAGATCGAGTATACGATGTAGAGATACTTAATCGAAGTTAATTATCCCTTAGAGAGAAACTATGTATCGATAGTTATAAGGTATCACAAAATGTCCATAGATATGGATAGATATAAGATTGTAAAGGACCCCGTACACGGTTACATAAAGATCTACCAGCATGAGCTGCCAATAATTGATTCCTACGTGTTCCAAAGGCTCAGGAGGATCAAACAGCTATCTGTAGCGGATGTAGTGTACCCAGGAGCTGTTCATACAAGATTTCATCACTCGCTAGGAACAGCACACATAGCTGAAACTATGGTTAGAGAGCTCCTGAGGAAACTACGTTTAAGACAGTCTGATGTCGATAGATATGTGGCACTTGTAAGGCTACTGGCACTCTTACACGATGTGGGCCATGGACCCTTTAGCCACCTGTTTGAAGAATACGTCTTACTACCAAAAGGATTGACACATGAGGATGTGGGAGCATCAATTGTTGTAAATATAGATGATGTTTCCTCAAAATTGGATTCCATACTGAGCTCGTATGGCTATGGTCCTACTCACATAGCTAAAGCATTGAAGAGTCGAGAAGTTGGCGGGTGGCCCTTTACATCAAATATCACTTACGAAGCTAATGAAAAAGCTTTCTACTACATTATTAAGGGTGCTTTTAGCGCTGACATCATCGATTACCTTCTTCGGGACTCCTACTACACTGGGGCTAAATATGGTGATAATATAGATTGGTACAGACTCTCCTACTATCTGTACATCTCTGGTGACAACCTAGTTCTCGACTATAGAGCTCTTGATGTCTTCGAGCAAATGATTATAGCCAGACTCCACATGTTTTCAACAGTATATTACCACAAGACCGTTAGAGCTGCCTACAAATCTCTAGGTGATATTCTAAGAAAGATAGACGAGTTAAGGCTTCTCGACTTCAATAGGTATCTAAATAGTATCGAGAGCTACATCGAACTAGACGACAATTTCATACTTCTAAACGATAAGGTCAGAAATCTATCGGAAGTTCGAGAATTCCTATCCAGGAGAATTCCCTATAAGGCTATAGCTGAGCACAGAATCTCTATACCAGATAATGTGAAATCAATAGAGCACCTACTAGAGGTGGATAAAAGAGCTATTGAAAATTCCCTAGAGGAGGCAATGAGGTCGCGTGGTTTAGAGATGACCAGAGATAGAGACTTCTTTGTTGATACCCCTAAACTCTCACTGAATCCTATGCTAAATATGGAAGACGTCTATGTCGCGCTTGAGGGAGGGTACATACAGAGGAGGAGAGTGTTTGAGCTACCGTGGGTAAATATACCTAAAACTGCAGCTGTGGTTAGAGTCTATATTAGGAGAAGCCTTCTTGATAGGTCGGTCATTCTGCGTGAAGCATTTAATAGAATAGTAGAGGGTGAAGATTCGAGGAGCGGCTTGAGATCACTTCACTAGGTCTCTCCTACATAATTCCCGTATAGCTCTGCTAGCCCCTCAACCTCCTGAGGGGATAGCTCATACACCTTACCACTATCTATATCAAAGATAAGTACACTATGTATGTACACCTTCATTAGGTGGTCAATATCATCGTTTTCCAGCGGGGCTATTTCCCTTATCCTGGTAGCTAGATCGAAAATTCTCTTTTTTGACCTGCTGTCTATAGACCTCACCAGCTCAATTGGCACCAATGGTATATAACCATAGGGGTAGGCAAAGATTGCCGCCTTAATCCCGCTCTTCACCACCTGTAGCGCCTTTCTTACGTGACGGGCCAGTATATACCTTGTTCTACTTAATAAAAAATCAAGCGGTACAGAGTAAAAGTCTATCTCAACACACACGTCAAATTCCTCCCTCCTGGCATATACATCACATTGAGCTACACCCACGCTCTCCTCTATTGAAACGTAACTATATCCACGGTCTCGTAGGTAATAATAGATAAGAAGCTCTGCCAAAATATGATTTATAGGTATACCCTTTTCATCAACCAATCTAATTGCTCTGCGGATAATATCGTCTGTGTGTTCAACCTTTATTACACTTAATAGCTGAAGCATTTGTGCTAAGTACACATCACTTCTCAGCGATGCAGCTCTCACCAGCATCAAACCATATAAAATCTGTTTTAGTGAACTATCTAACTAATATAGCAAATTTAAATTAAAAGCCTAGTAGGTTTAGTTTATGCACAGGGATGCTGAGTATCTAATTGCATTTTCAATAAATGACGTAGCTGGTAGAGGTATAGCCACATCGCTTGTAGACACGGCTAGATGTAAGGATATCCTTCGCAGTGCTGTAGATTCTAGAATTAAGGCGCTTTACATGTGCAGCAGTTTAAAGTCAATTGTAGCAGGCTTTAATGAGGATGTTGTATTCTTTGATTTTCTTGAAGAATTCGATGATGTAAAGTACCTCGTCGTTCTGTCAAGGCATAGCTCCCTAACCGGAGTACCGACACTTACGACACATGTGCCTGGCAATCCATGGAGTAGAAATGATTTTGGTGGGAAACCTTGGGAAATACCACCTGCTAATCCTTTACTTATGTGGTACTTTCTAAGGGAGCTGCTCAACCAGCAAACTAAGAACAGGCTCTTGGAGTTCAAAATAAGCTACGAGGTTACACATCATGGTCCAACCTCCGTTACGAAGCCGATAACATTTATTGAGATTGGAAGTAGTGAAAGGGAGTGGGGCATGGCGAATGTGCAGAGGGCTGTGGCCCTCGTAGTTATTAAGGGAATCGAAAAAATGCTGAGCGGTCCAACGGAACCCTGCACAGTAAGTATAGGTTTTGGTGGACCACACTACGCCCCACTATTTACTAGAAGAGCTATTGAGTACTGTGAGTGCTACGGCCACATAGTGCCAAACTACGTAATTAAAGAGCTTAGCTTGGAGGAAATAAAGTTGGTTGCTGCTAAGACCATTGAATCCACCCCTGATGTAGAGCGTATCGTAATAGAGAAGGTGAAGAGTGAAATTAGAAAAACTATAGCTCTAATTGCTGAAGAGAGAGGTATTGAAGTTGTATCATACTAGTGTCCACAAAGGATCCTTATGAAGTACAGAATAAATGACAATAGGATTGAAGAAATATCGAAATTATTTAAATGGATAGGAATTTATAGAATAAAGGTATTTGAAGAATATGATGCGCAGTTTCACGCCGCTAAACAAATTGTGGAACGCTGTCCTCAGACTGCACACTATCTCATTTATCTAAATTCCCTCATCAGCTATAAACTTATGTACCCTGGAGAGAGGTTTTGGCTGCTATTTGCACACTACGCTTCAGAGAGGTGCTCTGACCTAGATGGTTTTAAGAAGGTGGTTGATCTGGTTGTAGACTTTACTCTAAAACACAATAAGATTATGGTCAAGCAGAAAATCGATAGATTGAGAAAAATTAGCAGGTGTAGTGATATTGTAGACTTCATAGATAGATGTGAATTTGAATTGATTAGTATTCGCACAGCGAGATGTCTGCAAAGCGAATCTGGTTTAAAAACTATAGTATTCAGTGTGAAGATGCTGTATTATGCAGTGAAGGCTAAGGGATACGATTTAGTGCTTCCTAACACAATTCCAATACCTGTGGATAGAAGAGTAGCGCTGCTTACATATTTATCAGGATTGATAGATGTTATTGGTGAGACTAACATAACCCCATCTAAGTTGTTAGGAATCTCTAAAGCAATTAGGAATATATGGGGAAGGGTTTCCCTACTATCATCTATTCCACCACTTCACATAGACTCTGTGCTATGGTGTCTAGGAAAGTATGGTTACAACTCATCTACTCGGAGCTCTATATTAAATGCAATTGATCAACATCTTGTATTTAGTTTAGGGGAAGAAACTATGAGGCGTATAGTAGATGAGCTCTTCTATAGGCTCCCTCCATAGTCCACGTCTTCAAAAGAACTATATATCTACAACGACGGTTAGATAGTATAGATTGTTTTCCATCCAGATCTTCATCTGATGGTAGGTTATAGCCTTAACAACCGTTCTAGATTCGTGTTTATCTTTATTAAACTCCTCTCCTAGAGCTCTACCATACAGACAGTACTGTCTCTCATCGCTACTTCTTTCTTCCTTTATGTATTCTACTTGAAATTTACTGAATACCATATTCCGACTATCGTGGTAGTAGAGCAGTTCTTCAAGCCATCTATAGAGTAAATTCTCTAGGTCATAACCACACACCTTCAGATCTACTTCTGAGGAGGGAGCTACACTATTTGTATCCGTAATTATTTCAAATAGAGCCTTAGCAGCTGTGCTGAATGCTTCCTCTAAACTATTTCCCCATGATTTTATCATTACATCTGCTGTGTGTGGTAGAAACTTAAACCCTCTTGCACTGTCCTCCATCTCTAGAGTACCCTATATTCCGTTTAACTTATAAAAGCCCTTATATATTTTCTTTTCGGACAATACTGTAGGTGGATCTGTTGGCTATAGTAAAGATTAGAGCCATTGACGCATTAATTGTAGTTGACATGCAAAATGATTTTATGCCAGGTGGAGCTCTCCCAGTAGAGAATGCACTCACAATAATTCCAACTATAAATGAGTATCTAAAAATATTCAATGATAGTGCTGCAGTCATTGTAGCAACGCGCGACTGGCATCCACCAAATCACATCTCTTTCAATACCCGCGGAGGACCTTGGCCTCCTCACTGTATACAAGGTAGTAAGGGTGCTGAGTTTCATCCCTTACTTAAACTACCAAGCAGCGCCATTGTTGTTTCTAAGGCTATTGATGAGAATAGAGAGGCATATAGCGGTTTTGATTCAACAGAATTGGAATCTGTATTGAGAAGAAGAGGTGTGAAACGTGTATTCGTATGTGGTGTAGCCACAGAGTACTGTGTAAGGGCTACGGCAATTGATGCTATGAAGCTAGGGTTCCAGACCCACATTTTGATTGACGCTATAAAGGGTATTGATAGGGTGCGTTCTGAAGAGGTAATGAACGAGCTTCTGAACTGCGGATCCATAGCGCTAGAGATTAAAGATTTAAGGAGATGAGCGACATGTTTTTATCCATATGCAGTTCACAGCTTATAAAAGTATTGAATTATCTAGAGCGTAATAGATCAACTGAGATTGTGGGAATAGGAATAGGAATGATTAGTAGAGATCGCGCACGTGTGAGATATATAGAGCTCTGCAACAATGTTGCTAACAACCCTCAGTATGAATTTCTGGCGGATTCCACATGCTTCCATAAAATCTATAGAATTATTAAAGAAACAGGGGAGGATATAGTTACCATAATACATTCACATGTAGCTGGAGATGTGAAACCAAGTGCTAAGGATCTATATGGTATGAAGCTTTGGAGCATACCATGGATAATTTTAAATAGTGAAGGTGTATATAGGGCATGGATTTTGGAGTATGAAGGTAAACCTGTACCCACTCGCTCTCTTACTGTGGAAAACTGTTAACTAATAATATTAACGGCTGTAAATAGTATCCTTGTTACTCTCTCAATATTTTTGTGAATTGATGATAGAATGGCTGTTGTAACAATCTTTTCCAGAAGCTTCAATATTTCAAATGATGCCTCTCCACTTCTATACATCTTTACCTCAACCTCGTAATCTGTAAATGCCACTCTGATAGCCCTTATACTAACTCCTTTAAGGTAGGCCACCTCCTTGACGGTATCAGCAGCTGTCTTTCTAAGCCATAGAATCATCTCAAGGGGCTTCTTAGTTAGAGGAATCTTCTGTCCTCTCGATGATGATATGTAAGCATCTTCGACTCTCTTAACAATACTAAATGCTGTATCTACATATATTTTTAGATTGCCCGGAAGCACCTTTATTATACTTCTCTCAGATGGTGAGAGATATATTTTTTCAGCAATAGAAGCAGCTGCTATAGCTAGAAAGTCCTCACTCTGTGTTAAATCAATTACGGAAATCTTGCTCCACTGACTGCCCTCCATAGGCTGAAGATCCTTTGTATTCTTTAGAATAGCATATGCTTTATTCTCATGCAGATATATATTAAATATAGGTTCAAAAAAGGTTGTAGAAGTAAGAATTTTTTCATCATCTATAGCCACTGGAAGAACAACATCATGTATGGAGATGTAGTATCTGCTTGCAAGTGAAGTTATATCGATGTAGCTCAAGGTTGTGCCAAAGGAAGCTATAATAGAAGATAGTGAATCAAGTCTTTCGATAATGCCGTCATGATGTCTTGATCCCAACGATTGCGACCCCCTTACATATCTTTGCTAAACCTTAAATAAACTATGATGCTTGTACCTGAAGCACCCTATATGTAAGAAAGCATGGATCTTTAGAAACAAATTTTCTCCCTCATAATGAGGGGTAAGAGGGCTGTACCCATTGGACATAAGTGTTTAGGTAATGTCATTATAGTTAGCTTTTTTATTTAAATATCAGTAAGTAGTACATGTGGATGCTAGGTGGGCTCTATTGATTAGCAGTAGATACGAGGATTTCGAAAATAATTCGGAAATCCATAGAATACTCGACAAGATGGTGCACGAGTACAGTAGAGGCTCTAGTTTAGAGAAAGTTACCTGTTGCAGTATTCCATTAAATGGTGCGGTTTACGTTAAATCATACAAGGAGTTTATGAATGTACTAGATAGGTGCAGGGTTGCCTTTGTGTTAATAACAACAACCTACTGCCCGTACTGCAGGTTATTTAAACCCGTCTTTTATAGTGTTGCAGAGCGGTATAGTAGTAGAGCTGCATTTATTGAAGTGAATGCTGACCACGTTCCTGAGGTTGCCATGATGCTTGATATATATTCCACTCCTACTACGGTTGTTCTAATCGACAGAAAGGTTATTGATGGGGTCTTGGGTTACGTGCCGGCTAACTACTTTAAGGAATATGTAGACAGCTTACTAAGGAGTATTAAGTGTATACAGAGTTGATCACACTCTCTACAGTTCTATGAGCTCTCTACCACTTACTACTGGAATGCCGAGCCTTATGAAAATATCTATTACAGT
This sequence comes from Ignisphaera sp., assembly GCA_025058535.1. Lineage (GTDB taxonomy): Archaea > Thermoproteota > Thermoprotei_A > Sulfolobales > Ignisphaeraceae > Ignisphaera. The sequence goes on from JANXEL010000060.1 coordinate 12,756, forward strand.
ACTTCTGGATAGTTTACTAATTCTATGAGGATATTCTAGAGTCATCGGATATCCGGATGGTGATAAAGCTCTTACATATGAAAATATATCGCCTACTGTATCAGCATCAGCTTTGTAGGGTAGTGTGAGCTGGAAGATTGGAGCATTATCTATAAATCTCGAGTAAGTTATGGTAAAGTACTGTATATCATACGAGTTAACCATTCCTAAAAATCTTTTCAACGTTTTATCAATCTCTATCACCAAGGGTGAAGAGTACCCCGTTCTATAGTATGGTTCTATTCTAAAAAGCTTAGCCAATTCAAATACATAGATATCAGGATATGCACCATTTGTGTAAAAGCCTGCATTACTCGACTTAGCTACAAAAACAGTGTGAGAGGTTCTGGCAATCTCATTCACGAGCTCGGTTTTCTTCTTCAAGAGATCCTTGATCTCAATATCTGTACCTCGACCAACACTACTTACAATCACGCTAATACCTCTGAACTCTTTTTGCACTAGGAAGGATAGCAGGGAACCATCTAGAAGTACTATATCAACAGAAGCGCTCCCCGCTAGCAAATTACGTACTGATTGCAGTTCTAGTAGATAGGCATAGTTAGACAATACCCTTTTGTACGCAGATCTCCTTACAACTCTACTTGAATTTTTTGGCTTAATGAAGATAAGTCCCACATCGTAGAACCTGTGATAATCGTCAATTTTTATCAGTGATTTGTTAAAGGTCTGCTTTACTGCCACACCTTGAATTACATATATTACGCCTATCCTGGTCTCTACTATTGTAAAGCCAGAGTCCACACCTATGGCTGTACACTTGTCAACATCATTTTTAAATTTGGTGACCCAATTCAAACCATCCAGCATCTTTATAATGCCAACCTTTTCCAATTCTATTTTTCGGTTTATTGTATTTAGCAGTTTAGATATAACACTCTCTAGCTCTTGAAATAGCGCAGTCATTATTGCTACACCATCTCACTATATGTGGATGACGTACGTCTCTCCAAAACGTTTCAAGACAATTCTCGCTCCACTCTCCAAATCTGTTGGAATTATTCTCAGTGCAGTGCTGACCTTCTTTACCCTATGTATTGCTAGCACATCTAGTAGAAATCTACTGTAATCTATGTTGTACGGCATAGCGACCATATCAATGCCTGGTACGCAGAGGAACGAGAAGCTCATTAGATCCTTCAACCTCACCACCCCATCTCTAACACGCTCATTTAGTAGCAGATCTTCAGCAACAGGCAGCATAACTTCGTTGTACCCTATTGATCTAACTTTCAATTCAATTATTAATTTAGCTATATACTTGTTTAGCCTATGTATAGCGTAGAAGCTACCCACTGATCCAAGTCTGCCTCCTGCTAAAAACTCAACAACCTCTGTCACGCTTTCAGTAAGCCATGGGGATAGAGATGCGTCGATGCCCATGTACGGATTAGCTGCACAGTCCGATAGGGATTTGAGCAGATTATCGATATCTAGAATAAATTTTGAGACAGCATCTCCATGCCCTTCTACCAAGCTTAGCTTAACTAAATCCACATATCTTAAAGAACAGCTGAAACCAGTATTGTTACTCGTATTAGCTGTTGCTGGAAAGTATGGTGATTCCACCCATGATCCAAATGCTATTGCGAAGTTTGTATAGACATCCATACCAACATCTCTGAACCTACTATAGATGGAGTTGACAGCCTTCTGCACGCAGAATTCATCAGTGCAGCTAACACTACTATACATACTATCGTTTTCATAGAGCAATTCAGTAATTTTGTCTACGTAGGGATGGTCTATCCTAAATGGTATTGCTACTATCACCTTTGTACCACTGAAGCTACCAGAGATCTCAGGCACCATTCTTTTAACATCATTATACTCAATACTATCTGGCAGTGGAGGGAATAGAACTCTCCAAGTCCATGGAGAACAACCTACAGCTCTACAACATGCAATAGTTCTATCAAGTAGCTTAATTGACGCCTCTACAATTAGCTCAGGTTTTGGTTCAGTAATAGGAACATGGATAGCTAGAGCCCTTATCAGTGCCATTGATCACGTCCACCCCATTGGGTACACACTTACACTACTTTAGTCATATCAATATTTAAGGTATCTGTGCTATAGTGCTAAATATTCCAGTAGTTATTATTACGCTCTCACAGGTATTTATATGAAGAGTATAGAGGACCTGATGTACAGAGCTAAGGACGTAGCAAAGGATCCCTTCAAACTTCGAACACTAATTAATGATGCTAAACACGAGCTTGAATTTGATTTTGCTCTGCGAGGCAGAAAGCATCTGGTAAAAGAACGAGCCTCTATCGATATGGTATTCTTTGGTGATATTCACGGTGATATATATACTCTTGTAGAACTTATGATGAAGCTTAATTTAATTGAACATCTGAATAATGGTATTTTAAAGGTAGTGTTTCTAGGGGATTACATAGATAGAGGGCCAGAGCAACTACTTGCACTAGCATCTCTACTCATATTGAAGCGTGAATGGATGGATAGTGTAGTTTTGCTACGTGGTAATCACGAATCCGTTAAGGGTTTAGAACCCTATCCTCACGACTTTCCCAGCGTGTTGATGAAGATGTTTGGTAGTCATAGTGGACTTGAGCTCTACCATAGTTTTCTGGAGATTTTTGAGATAATGCCGCTACTTCTTTACGTACCAGGAAAGATCCTGGCTTTCCATGGTGGACCACCAATCTCAAGGATCGAACGATATTCCGTAGTTGATGATATGTTGAATGTAAGGGATATGGAGGATTTTGAGGATGTATTATGGAGCGACCCTACAGAAGATATTGAATGGATAGCCCATAATGCACTCAGAGGAGCTGGTAAAGTGTGGGGGTGGAAGGCTTCAGAAAAAATTGTAGAGAAGTTGGGTATTAAGGTGATGATTAGGGGGCACGAGCCGTGCAACGGCTTTAAGGTAAATCATAGGAGGCTAGTTATTACAATTTTTTCTATGAAGGGTTACTATGGTAACGAGTTTGCAGCAGCACTAAGAATACCGTACGGAGATGATAGCTGGCTTGACAATATTGACTCACATGTGCTACTAGTCTAGTGAGTGTAGTTTCTATTCACACTTAACTTATAATACGTTTATAACTCCTAGTGTGCTCTATCAGTTGGGTGATTTAATCTAGCCATACTGAACACTCAATGATGAGGGGATCACGAAATGAATGTACAGCACTTGAATAGGGTAATTATCACAGGTGGAGCAGGTTTTATAGGTAGTCATGTTTTGGATTATCTGGTTGGGAATGCATTAGCAGACGAAATCATCGTCATAGACAACCTCAGTTCAGGGAGCATTGATAATGTAGCAGAGCATATCAATAAAAAATACTTCATATTTGAAAAGGCTGATCTGAAGCTCATTAATGAACAGTGGTTTGCACACTTTAAAGATGTAGACATGGTTATACATATGGCAGCAAATCCGGAGGTAAGGGTATCAGTAACGAACCCGTATATTCACTTTAATGAGAATCTAGTAGTTACATTCAACGTTCTTGAAGCATGTAGGAGAGGTGATGCAAAAGCCTTAGTATTTGCAAGCAGTTCAACTGTATATGGTGATGCAAGGATAATACCAACACCTGAGAATTACCAGCCTCTAGAACCTATATCTGTGTATGGTGCTGTAAAGCTTGCTGCAGAATATCTTTGCATAACCTATTCCAAACTATACGGTATAAAGTCTCTCATAGTAAGGTATGCTAATATAATAGGGCCTCGTAGCTCTCACGGAGTCATAGTGGATTTTATAAATAAATTGAGGCAAAATCCAAGTGTGCTAGAGATTCTAGGGGATGGCACACAGAAGAAGAGCTACCTCCACGTCTATGACGCTGTAAGCGCAACAGTGTTTTTAGCATTAAGGGTCATACCTACGATTACAGATTACGATATATATAATGTTGGAAACGATGATTGGATTACAGTAAAAGAGATAGCCGATATTGTTGTAGAGGAGATGGGACTCAGCAAGGTTAACTACGTATTTAGGCCTGCTACGGCAGATGGTAGGGGGTGGCCTGGTGATGTGAAGCTTATGCTACTTGATATAAGCAAGCTTAAGTCGAGAGGATGGAAACCTTTGATGAACTCCTACACAGCTGTGAGAAAAACTGTGAGACAATTGCTAAAGAAGGAGATATAGTATATGTCAGCACTCAATAGTTCTGTAGGTCATCCTGCAAGTAGCACTCTTCCTACTGTATAGAAGGCTCTTCCTACACCATGATGTAGGATGCTGGCCTTACGTGTATCCCATCCCCATTCCCCAGCGACATCCTTCCTCATATACGATTCTACTACATTGAATACATAGAGCCGCACTTCACCTATATCAATATATCTGTCCACCTTTACTTCAAGCCAACCTACCGCTTCAGACCATCGCGGTGTCGAGATCTTTTTACTCCCAATCAGTGTTATTCTAAACCTCTCGATCTTATCTATCTCCCTCCCAGATGATGTACCGATTTTATATACAAGGTCTGCGTGGATAAAGGATGGTATATTTATTGTTGCTTCACCGCTGTATTCAAGGCATTCATGTGTAAATGACGTTCTATCGATAGCCACCGCAATGGTTGGATGATCTTCGGATACCGGCGTAATCCATGAGGCAGACATAGCATTGATCTTTCCATTAGCGCACCTTGTGATTATGACCACTACTGGACGTGGATGGAGAATGTAGTAAAACCTTTTTGGTTTTACCTCCTCTGCATTCATTTCATTCTCACTTCATCAATTCTCTATATTCTACTACATCTATGCCGAGCATGTACCCCACATCTATAAGATTGGTCAAATGATCTCCTAGCATAATTACGTGATGGTTTGTTGGTGCATAGCGTGGAATCTCCTCTGTAACATAATCGAACTCTACTAAGACTTGGTTTCTACATGTAGGATGCCCTAGCAGGCCGGAGCTTACCACCCTGCCCCTTGCTATTGTAGCAATACTGAACTCTTGGTCTACTGATAACAGGGTCACGGTATCTGAAATCATCTTTCCGGAGACCGAATAGGGTCTACCAGTCTCAAAGTGTGGAACAATTGATGGGTCTCTCACGATGTCGAGTGCTACAGTACAGTGCGCAAATAATGCCCGTCTAGAACTGAAGGACACTGGATTTGCTATCCAGCCGCTCTTCCCCGTCAAGTACCTGGCTATCATCAGGCCTAGTAGAGCCGTTAAATCAGCTTCACACCCAGCTATAATAGCTTCAGAATTTAGCAGTGCTAGCGGTATACAAGGGGTTACACCATATCTTAGTATGTATGGAAAGCAATCTATCGTGATGGCATCGAGCTTCCTCTTCTTTACAATATTTTTCAGTGCGACATATAGTCTAGCTATGTTCTTTACCCCATCATCTGCATCAGAAGATCCTATTCTATTCTTAATCTCATTAATCGCTTCATCTACGGCATTACTGTCGACCTCCTCAATCTCTTTCTCCAGATCAGAGAATGGAATTAAATTAACCGTGGCATCAAATTTTGACTCAAACACCTCAGCAATTTCTTCCCGCTTTCTATCAGCTACAACCCCTATACTGGTACCTACCACGTTAGCAACAGTCCTCGCCACATTCATAGCTCTATCAACTATATATTCACATTCCTTGCTATACGGATCAGTGCAGTTGTAGAGACCTACGGAGACGCCTTCGTACTCCAGCCTACTTCTAGCTGAGATGGCTGATGCAAGACTGTTGTGCTCACTATGGGAGAATACAAACATTCTATCTAAACGAGATCTTAATGCGAATTCATATATTAGTCTACTTGTACCACCTGTGAGTACGAGTGCTATCGGAATGAAGTTGCTATACTTTTTTGAAATGAGCTCCACATCATCCTCTCTTGTCACCACACCACTATGGAACTCTATACCATACTTCTTAAAGTACGCTCTGAATACCTCTAGTATACCGACGTAGTACTCCCTTCCGTGCACTTCTGAAGCAAATGGTATTAAGACTAACGGCTTCAAAGCTCCACACCTTAGTTGGATTATTGATCTATCTAGCTGTATATAATTCCTAATCCTAATAATATTATATGTATACTATCAGCGTATCTCACTCACTATATGATTGGTTTACGATCATCTTGATTGTCCACTTTCCATAGTCTCTTTCTTTTGCTTAGCAGGGGCTTTAGCTTCTCTTACAATATCTTTCCAGCTTCCTTTGTTAAAGTTTAACGTAGAGGTTCTCTTTCTCGCCACATTCTTTGTCCTCATCTAGGTAGTCACTTCTACCTCCCTATTCGCACCTACAACGAGATTTCCAAGATCTTCACATGCAACTGATCCTACAACTCTTTTCCAAATACCTGGCAGCATTGTTATTATTAGTAATATCAGCTCCAACTTGTAGCATCTTGAATGATAAGTAGGAAGAGTAGATGTATCCACTACATCATCAGAGCTATGATTAGCGAAGAATCCGGCACTAAGTTAGTCTTATGTATACAATATATATCTGCCCTGTAAATTCAGCCCAGCTTTTATCAATGCTTTAACCTTACATTTATTGCTTTAAGTAAATCAGATGTAAAAACTATACTTTGGAGCACACGGTCTGCACACTCATTTTATTATCACTGAATGTCACATATTCTTGTTGCGGAAGGGGTTCATGTATCCTCAACTTTTTCAGCCCGCAGATAAGGTTATTTAAGTACTGGGTGGACCTTTACGCCAAGGAAGCTATACGGTCTTCACTTCGGTACAGCTGGAATACCAAATTCAACCTTGAGGAAATCTACCATCAATGGTGTGAGAAGGGTGTGGGAACTCGGGCTAGACGCTATGGAGATAGAGTTCGTTAGAGGCATTAAAATGGGTGTTGATACAGCTCATGAGGTTAGGAGTATAGCCGCAGAGCTAGGTGTAGTTCTTACTGTTCATGCACCATACTATATAAATCTCAACTCAGCTGATAGTGGAAAGGTTGAAGCGAGCATTAGACGCATAGTTGA
>JANXEL010000080.1 GCA_025058535.1 Ignisphaera sp.
GATCCTCAGGCTGTTTTGGGTGATCTTAGGGTTGCTGCTGATGTTATTGGCTCTAAGTTTGAGTGTGGTGATTATTTTGTTGCTGATCTTGTTATGGCTGGAGAGATACTCAAGGCCATATCAGATATGGTGAGAGAGAAGCTAAGGGCTATGGGTAGAGTTAGAGAGACTATAGGTAGACTCCTCATAGGCACTGTTGAAGGAGATATACACGACATAGGTAAAAACATAGTAGTCACAATGGCAGAAGCAGCAGGATTTGAAGTAATAGACATAGGAGTAGATGTACCACCACAGAAATTCATAGAAGCAATAAAACAATACAAACCAGACATAGTAGGAATGTCATGCCTAATAACAGTAGGCATAGAATCAATGAAGAGAACAGTAGATGCAATAAAAGAAGCAGGATTAAGAGATAAGGTAAAGATAATAATAGGCGGTGGTAGAGTAGATCAATACGCATGCAACTACATAGGAGCAGACGCATGGACAAACGATGCAGCAACAGGAGTAAAAACAATGATAAAATGGATACAAGAAAAGAAAAGGTGAAAAAAGATGAGTAAGGAGCTGATAGATTTATGGATTGAAAGGCATGAGAAGGAGCCTGATGTGGTTGCTAAGGAGAAGGCCGAAAGGTTCCTAAGAGCTGCTGAACTAAAAGTTCCTGATAGAATTCCCGTTGCAGGTGTTGGTGGAGACTTTCTATGTGAGTATAGCAGGATTACATGGCATGATTTATCCTATAACTTTGAGAAGATACCTCCCGCTGTCTTTAAATTTGTACACGATTTTCCAAGTGATTGGGGTATAGTGTTTGCACCAATGATGCTTGAAGGATTTGTGCTTGCCCTTGCTTTTGCAGACTTTCCAGATTTCTCAAACATTATTAGATTCCTAACGGGACCTCTACATGATGTGATAAGGGATAGATGGAGCCAGTGGCCTGGTAGAGAGATTAAGGAGGATATGCATCCACAGTTTAGAGGAGGAGAGTTCATGAAGCCAGAGGAGTATAAGAAGCTCATAGAGAACCCCATAGAGTTCATTCACAGTGTGATCTTACCAAGAGTATGCCCTGGTTTAGGAGCTCCGGGAACTCCACAGTGGAACGGTGCGTGGATAAGAGCCGGTATTACAATGCAGAGAATAATGTCATTTCAGTTGCAGCTGTTTGCAGAAGTTGGCAAGAGGGGGAATCCAGCATTTCCAATGACAAATGCGTATACACCTGCAGATATTATGGGTGACTTTCTAAGGCACCCCACCGGAGCCATGGTTGATATGAGGAGACATCCAGAAGATTTTAAGATGGCGTGTGAAGTACTTGTGGAACCCATACTCAAGGTTGCCACAGCCATACCGCCAATACCACCACTCACCTTCTTCTTCATACCTCTTCATCTAAATGAGATGCTGCCGCCAAGGCTCTACAACGAGTTTTACTGGCCTTATCTAAAGAAAGTTATAGAGACTCTTGTTGGAAAGGGCTACAAGGGGTTTGTGTTCTTTGAGGGGGACCACTCACCACACATCGACACAATACTAGAGCTTCCAAAAGGATGGGGTGTAGCATGGTTTGAGAGGCCAAAGGACTTCGTAAAAGTTTG
>JANXEL010000015.1 GCA_025058535.1 Ignisphaera sp.
TGGTATTGGTCTGGGTCTTCCACTCTCATCAGGCTCCCCAAGTTTCACTCTAATAAACTCAACACCACTAGCTAAACCACCAGTAGAGATAATCCTCCTAGGCTGCACAAGCTCAACCCACCTAACACCACTTCTAATAAGGCTAGCTATGTAGTAGCTCCCTGCCGGAGCTTCAGCCATGCTCCTCCTGTATGTTAGGTAGACCTCTGCTCCATTTTCCAGAGCCTTTTCAGCTGCATCAACAGCTGAGAGTCCTGCGCCTATAACAACAACCCTTCTACCTCTAATCGGTTCCCTACTTGCTAACCCCTCCTCATACAGTCTCCACATATAGAGGTACTCTAGTGCTGTAACTACGTTTATGGCATTCTCACCTTCAATGTCGAGCTTTCTAGACCTCCATGTACCTGTGGCTATGAGAATCGCATTGTATTTCTCCATCAGCTCCTCTAGCGCTACGGTCCTCTCAACATGATCGTCACCTTCGTCACGTCTCTCCTGATTTCCTGCAAAAACCTTTGTCCTAAATACGAACTTTACCGATAGCCTATCTCTTAAATCCTCTACACCTTCAATAATGTTATCTGGAAATATCCTGTAGCCAGGTATGGCGAACATCATGAGGCCTCCAGCGTACGGAAGCTTATCATAGACATCAACGTCGTAACCCTGGCAGGAGAGGTAACCAGCAGCAGCAAGACCGGCTGGACCGGCCCCCACAATAGCTATAGCCCCCTTCCTACCACTCCTATCCCTGCACATGAAGGCAAATCTCAACTCCGCCTCCCCGTACCATCTATTAAATCCCACTGCTCAAACTCTCTCTAACTTTAAAAACTGATGGTGCTTCATCAAGATTTCGCCTAATTTAAATACAATTAATCATCTTTCCCTTACAATGTTAGAGTGCAGCAGAATATGAGCGTGCGTGAGCTCTAGGATTTCTATCTGATGAGACGCAGTGAGAAGGTTGTAGAGCTAATAGCTCTGAATAGCAGTTTTGTGAAGGATGTATACAAAATGATATGTATGTCTATACACAGACGTAAGCAAACATGCTCTCCAGCTTTGGCATCTATTTGTGCATCGCATCCCAGAGCTAGTATGGGACTAGGGGGCTTTCTATCTTTGAACAGCTCTACCATTTTCAACCATATCTGAACACCGTGTGCTGAAAGAGTTGATTGTGCATCTCCCATAACAGCCATGTCCATATCGGCTCTCCAAATCTCCTTAAATCAGTCATACCATTGAAATTCAGTATGCACCTCTCCTTGCACTCCTTTAGTTTTTAAGCCTCAGAAGATCGGGTGCCCAATCATGATCCCAGTGGAGTATTGGTGGCAGCTCTTCAGCTACAAGTCTATGAACAATCTCGACCGTATAGAACAGTGCAAACCGGTCCACAACTCTTGGTGATAGAAGCCTGCCGGACATCCTCCAACCACTACCACAACGTCAGAAACCTCTGTAGCTTTTGCCTGGAGTACTGCACTCTTAATAATCTCAAGCATTATCCTATCTGCTGAAGCTTTAACCTTACTCTTGGATTCCGTAGAGATCTGCAATGAGCTTTGTCATAGACCTTCCGCCAGACAGAGAGATCATAGCTACAATAGGTACAAAGCCGTGCTTGCTATACTCATTAACACACTCCTAGGTGTTTTATGAGCTATTCAAGCTCCTTTCCAAGCTTTGATACATCTACGACCCTCGAAACTGTAGAAATGGGCTCCAGCTGTCCTCTATAGTATGGTCGTAGTCCTTTTCCACCATGACCCCCTCAGCCAACCTGCTGGAGCGGATTTGGTGTGGATCCCTACCTGGAACCTTTACGCGAGAAAGCCACGGTTTTGTCAACACAATGTGTATTCTTCCACAGTCTGCAATAGTGATAGCTTCAAATCCACCGAGCCTCTCCATGGCTTCAATATCGCATCTGACAGCACCCAGGAATCTATACAGTAGTCAGCGATAGGGGTGCGGGGCGGTGAGTGTGTAGTGGGGGCAAGGGCTACGCTCATGTAGGCTACTGGAAAACCTCTCAATAGGATTCACTTTGATGTTTTTGCTGTAAGTTTTCTCTATTCTCTATCTCTATACACAGCCTCCAGCTCCTTCCCCACAAACCCTACCTCAATACGAGCCGCACTTCTTAACGGCCTCTATTGCAGCTTTAAGGTTTTCAGGCTTCGTTTCATCTGGAATTCCTCCCACACCTGATCCTGAAAATATGTACCCTCCTGGTTCTTTAACACTGTGTAGAAGTCTGCACACTTCATCAAATACCTTCTCCGGTGATCCCAGTATATAGAGTGCTGGTGATACCCCTCCCATAATTATGGCGTGGTCTTCTAGAATTTTCCTAGCCTTTCTAAGATCCGTTCTCTCGAAGAAGGCTATTATCCTACCCTTGGGCAGCTCAAGTATTGTTTCTAGAAATAGCTCGTAGTTACCTTCGAAGAATATCCATGGAACAGCTCCTGCATTGATGAGCTCTACCACAACCTTCTTTAGAGGTTCCCAGTAGAACTCTCTGAACAGTTTTGGTGGTATCATCTCGTTCAGGTGTAGAGGTATGAATGCTATTGGTGTCCTTATATCAAATGAGGCGAGCACCTCAGGAGGTAGTGTAACAGTTGCTCTACTCCATTCAACTACAAGTGGTGTTAGAGCATCCAGAGCTCTCCTAACCCTATCTGGGTGTCTATAGAGATCTGCAAGCATCTGAGTTACGTGTCTAAGGTTATCAGCTATAAAATCTAGTGGTGCATAGCCAAAACCGCTTGGATATGTGGGGTATCCAAGTCCTCTAAGCCTTAATATCAAGCTCACGAATATCTGGCTAAACCTCTGCACCTCTATACCAAACTTAATCAGAGCTCCGTAAGCCTCTGGAGATGCTGGATCTTTAAGTGCCTCATAAACTCTAGGTATGATCTTTTTAGCTATAAATGCTACTGGGTCTCTAGCCAGCTCATCATACTCTTCAGCATCCATAAACCTACCTCCGACAAATTGGGCAGGTGAGTTGTGTGAAAGCTCAACCCCAGGCCACCTAGTATATCTATCCTTGAGCACCTCATGAAAGGTTCTCCCTATTGCAAATATGCTCAGAGCTAAATCCGGGTGGGATTTGGTAAAGATGAAGTTTAGTGGAAGGGTCATGCCAGCCCCAGGTATGGCTAGGCCAAGAACATCGAAATTGAAATCCTGGAACACCTTTAGCACAGCGTCGCTAAATCTCTGATAGTTTGAAGAATATTCAGCATAGCTTAGACCTGCGTATCTAGCTGGGAAGTAGTGAAATGAAGGAAAGAACGGTACTCTATCAGGTTTTAACCCTCTCAAGACCCTTTCAAATCTCTCCTTCCTCTCCTTTAGGAGAGCCTCATAATAGCTCATAATCCAAACCCCCGAGGCTAGCTATACTTATACCATAGTCGTGCCTCACTCCACTGCATGCTTTCACATAATTATTAGAATGATTATTTGCCCCACCATATCCAACAGCAACATTAGCTCCATTCCCTAACCCAGCTTCACCCACAGTAATAGTGAAGTCTTGAGGTAGAGGCAAGCTAGCACCCAACAGATCTGCACTCCTTATTGCTATAAAAAATCTTTATCAATTATATGGATAAGGTGACCACACGGATCTGATGCTTGTGAAGAATTAAATGTAGTGCAAGTAGAAGCTCCAGTCTAAGCAGCTCGCCTCGATACCGACCATAGGTGCATACTCAACTAGTGTCCAGAGGAGATTTTAATAGCTATATGAAAGCGCTCGTGGCAATGGTGGCGCTGCACTGTGTCTATCTCTACTTGCAGCAGTGCGTCTCTATATTCTGTAAATTCTTTTTAGAAACTCGATTGATATGCTCTCCCAATCTTCTCTGCTAAGCCTCCATCCAAGAGCACCGAAATTCTCCTCAAGGTGGGTAGGGTTCGAGGTCTTGGGTATCGGTACCACATTCTCTATTGATATGAGCCAGTTTAGCGCAACCTGTGTAGCTGTTTTACCGTATCTTCTACCCACCTCAGCTAGATAGGCATCCCGGGTGAGCACCCCTTTCTCTATTGGTGTGTATGCCATGTACATCAGACCCTCACGCTGTGCATACGGTATAACTGCCCTCTCATCATTTCTGTGAATGAGGCTAAAGCGATTCTGCACAACAGCAACATCGTATTTCCTGCAGCACTCCCTAGCCTTCTCAATACCCTCAACATCAAAGTTGCTCAGCCCAAAAACCCTTATGATACCGTCATCCACAAGCTCTTCAAAAGCTTTTACGGTTTCGCATATAGGTACTGATTCGGTTGGCCAGTGGAGGAGGTATACATCTATGTAGGTGCCCAGCCTCTCCATACTCCTCTTCGCTGACTTTAGAACGCTTTCATATGATGCATTTGTCTGCCAGACCTTTGTTGACACAACTATTTCATCTCTTTTAAAACCCTTTACAGCCCTCCCAACAATCTCCTCACTATGCCCACCACCGTACATCTCAGCAGTATCTATGAGATTTAGGCCCAGCTCAAGCCCCCTTCTCAGAACCTCTATCCACTCTCTATCGAATCTATAGTCAGGTTCCCAAAAGCCTCCCCCTATGCCCCAGGTGCCCATACCTATAGACGAGACACAGCCTATGTTCTTAAAACACTTAACATCTCTAGCTATAGCCAATTGAACCACCTAGGCTGGAAGCTCTAGAGAAGTATATAAGGTTGAGCAAATTCACACCTCTACACACCATTTCCATAGAGTAGCTTAGCTCGACTGTGGAAGATCTCATAATAAGAGAGGAACTCCGAGCCACAGAGTCGCAGAGTTTCCAATCCCAGTCTCTTTTGATGGGAGCACCTCTAATCAACTGTTGTATGTCGATCGAATTGGAATTGCTATCCAGTTGCTATATCCGATAATGTGTTCTACCTCCACCTTCTACTAGGCTTCAATCGCCAAGGGGCAGCATCAGCTATTCGATGGGATTGCCAATACGTGTGAAAGGGCTGCTGGAAAATTTTTATCTCCATACTATTCCAGCCGGCTAGCAACCCAATTCAACATCTAGGGCTCTGGCTCAGCGTTCTTCGTGGCTGCAATTCGGATGCGGTGTAAAGCTGGGTGGGTGTTGCTGTTCTCTTAGGAGCTGGGGGATCGTTGCTCTAAGTGTATGCGCTCAGTATTTCTCTTAGAAGCTTCTGCGACTCTATAGGGTTGTTGGCCTCAATGGTCTTCCTGATCCTGGTCCATCCAACCCTTTCTAGAGCAGTGTGAAGCGTTTTGATGTTGTTTATACTCTGCCTAACCATTTCAGCTGCATCTAGATATCTTGGGAATAGGTCCAGACCATACCACCCGCTGTACTCCAGTTCGTGAAGCCAGTAGAGCAGCTCTATGAACTCCAGCAGGTGGACGCTTGCAGGAAACAGGTCGAGATCTACTTCAGTAAATATGTCGTTAAGATGTAGGTGGTACAGAGCTCTATACCTCGATATGAGAACCACGGTCTCAGGTACGTACTCCTTAGCGAGCTTTGCATGTGCAAACTCGACATTTATACCCACGTTATTCACCCCCTGGGACCTCAGCTCAAGAATTGTTGTTAGAGCTCTAGCGGCAGAGCCGTGGAGAAGGTAGCTAGCTGGATCCTCCATCTTGTACTCGAGAGCTACCTTTAGGTCAGAGCCGTACTCTGCCACCTCTCTTATTGCTGAGATGTAGTTGTCCCACAGCCTTCGGTAGTCTGTTGTGAGTGGAAAGTCGAAACCCTCCCTACCTGGCCACACAATTAGTATCTCCGCATCCAGAGTCCTCGCAATATCCACAGCCCTTCTACACCTATCCACAGCCCTCCTTCTAGTATCCTCATCAAGTGCTGAGAGGGCTCCCCTAGCCCACTGAGACTCTTGAGAAAGTACAGGAGCGATGCCAACGGACTTGATATTGTGACTCGAGAGAGCATCTCTAACTAGCCTAACATTCTCCTCGTTAACCTCAGTAGGGTAGTGGAACTCAAGCCCCTGCAGATCCTCAACCTTTGCTGCCTCATAGATTAGATCAACTGTGGTCCTTGCTGCCTTGTACCCCGTGGGTGCAAAACGCTCTACACCTGCTCCAAAAACCCATATACCAGTTGAAAACCTTATTCCCACACCTACCGCCCATTGTAGAGATTTAGGAGTAGCGCTATAAAAGTGTAACTTCTGGAGGAATTGCTATCAACAATAGCTGCCTGATGTGTGTTGCACTGTGTAGGGATGGGAAATGTTTTCAATGCGGTTGACAGCTGTTGGGCGGTCTTGATTTAGCTGAGCTTCGGCATATAGCCACACCGTCCACCGCGGAGATGACGAAACGTTTAAATATCTTGCTCACCATGGTAGATACAGTGGAGGTTCGGTATGGTTGGACGCATTCTCATTGTGTACTACAGCTGGTCTGGCAATACGCGGAGAGTGGCACAGGTAATACACGAGATTGTTGGTGGGGATCTTGTTGAGCTTGAACCTGTAGAGCCTTATCCCGAATCATACTCAGCCACTCTTGAGCGTGCGAAAAAGGAGATACGAGCAGGGCTTAGACCACCTCTAAAGACTACGATAGAGGGTGTCAAGGACTATGACACAATTTTCGTCGGCTCTCCTAACTGGTGGGGGACAATAGCGCCACCTGTTACATCGTTTCTATCGCAGCACAACCTCTCCGGGAAGACGGTGGTGCCTTTCTTCACCCACGGTGGTGGAGGGCTGCAGAAGATGCTAGATGATCTCAAGAAGCTGTGCCCCCAGTCGAAGGTGCTGCAGCCCCTTACCATCTACGAGGATGGAGGGGGCAACTTAAAGGAGAGAGTTCGCAGGTGGCTGATCGAGATAGGAGCATTATCGAAGTAGCCATAGATGCACTGCAGCAAGCAATGCAATTAATGAGGAGCTTAAGCCCACTGGATAAGCCGTCCGCAAGCCATTAGTCCAACTTGAAATACTTTTACACCACCTGATTTTCGTAGATCACTGGGAGGCCGGAAAACAACATGGTCCAATACCATAATCCTCAGCTTAGTCTAGGCGAATAGGGTTTTAGGTAGATAATGACTAGAGCTAAGCAATTTCTGTACATTAGCCCGAGCGCTGTATGGCCTCCAGCGATATCCTGCATAGGAACTTCTCCTAATTACAACTTATTTGTTCTCCGCAGGTTTAGCTCTATTGAGATTAGGGGTTTTTGGGCGGAGAATACTTGAAGCACGAATCGCTGGGCAGTTTTGATAGAGTTGAGCGCGATGTCACTACACCTATTACAGTAGTTGTAGCTACAATTCTGGTGCTTCTTGGACCGCTATACCTACCGTATGCCCTTCTGTACCAGGCCTTATTCTGGATTGTATTTGCGACAATAATAGTTCTTCACGAGATTGCACACTATTTTGTTCTGAGACTGCTGGGTAGGTATGCAAGGATCAGACTCTATCTAAGATTGTGTTCGCTGCTGGTTGAATACGAGGAAATTGAATGGTGGGAGTACATAGCTGTGGTTACAGCACCTCAGGTGATTATTGAGCTACCTCTGCTGATGCTCTGGATCTATAGTAGAGATTCTGTGCTGTACCTACTAGTATGGTTCCACCTTCTCGCTTCGCTACCAGATGTGATTAATGCTTTGAGAGCCGCTATTCTGTTCAGAGGGTGCACTCTTAGGCTGTACAAGCGGCAGGGGAGGATTATTGGATACATAGTGAAGAAGCCAAATGGTGAAAAAATTCTGTTCAGACTATAGCTCGGAATCCGCACTCTTACGGAGACCTTCCCAGCCCATTCGCCACCACATTGGATAGAGCTACATGAATGGATGTGGCCCATTCTTCTCTTCCCCCAGGGTGAGGCACACACCTTTCAGCTAGGCTCCTGGCCTCCCCACCTTTAGCAATTCTGAATCCTCTCCATAGAAGGACTGTTTGGATACCCTGTATTTGAATCCTATCCGCTGGATGCAGATATATCAAAATTAGATTCTATCTAAGAATATCTTTCAGCCTCCCAATAACAGAGCTAAGGATGCTATCAACCTTGGTTCTGTCCCTAATCATTGAACCATCTATGTTTACACAAAGAGCCGGCTCTGCACCTCGCAGCTTTTCAACCCTTCTCTTAATCTTACTACAACTTGCAGCTAGCACACTCGTTGTAACAACAATGAGGTGCCTTACCGAGGCAGTATATTTTCTCAAAAATTCTTGTACAGGCGGTGCCAGTGTGCCCATCCATATAGGTGAGGCAGCAATAACAGCACTACATTGTTCTATCGCTGGCTCTCCCGGGTCAAACATAGTGGTAGTACCACCTCTCATAAGCGTATCGAAGAGTACCCTGGGGTTTAGGTGCAGAGGCTTGGAATACTCTCTCACGGGCTGCACTCTATATGTATCCACCTCTATGCCAGCATCATTTAAAGCCCTTCTAATAATACCAACAATGTACTCAGTGTTACCAGTTCTAGAATAGTACACAATGCAAATTTTCGAAGCGATTCTAACCACCATACTTATCGGTGGACCACAGCAGGTTAAAAACCTTTGGAATATGCAATAAAGATACCGAGGCACAGATATCTAGAGAACTCCACTCACTACGAAAATCATTATCCATATGAGTAATCAATAAGGGGAACCTTTGCTGATCCCTCCACGCTACTGATACATGGATTCTAATGAATTGGCTCGAAGCATTGAGGGGCATCTCTGCAAAAACTCATAGAAAGAATCTGTGTGATGGTATAGCATGGGGAGGTTTTACTGCGGGGTGGTTTATTGTAGCTGCGCCTTTCTGAGGGAAACTGTCCCATTGTTGAAGCATACAGTATATACGGTCTTCCAGGGGAGCAATAGGACTCAGAGACAGAGATACAATTAGCTTTGTTGATCATCTGATATTCTCTACATTACGAGAAAAGCGGTATGGGGTTAGGCAGTAAGATCGCCTGGTATCTACGGGATAGCCTCTGAATGATTTGAAGAGTAGGAGCTCTTTTGGCCCAGCAAAAGAGTGCTTAGGTAGGAACTGTATATAGGTGGAGCTAATAATTCTTGGATCTGCAGATTTTGCTGAACTAGTGCCGAAGCTGGATTCTGTTAGAGGGAAGGATAAATGAGGAGTGTATCTAAAGAAAGCATAGCAGGTGCGGTAAGCTGACTGCTAGAGGATGTTTAGATAATCGTGAATGCGTTGAAGGTGTTTGGAGAAGCTGTGGTAGCATACAGAGCTCTGGGGATATACATATCTACCTAGAGTTGTGAAGGTTTCTGTGCTATGCAGAATTTCTTAGTATCTTTGCTCTGAATTCTACTCCTAGCTCCTCTCCCTCCCTAATTATTTCTCTGAGTACATTTTTGTGTATTGGTATTCCTATCCTCTTTCTTGTTTCCATTGTTAGCCAAGCCTTCTCCCCAGGTATCCAGATTTTCACATCCTCAGAGATCTTCTTAAGGCTCTTGATGTGGCTTCTGTACCCCTCAATTCTCTCCAGGAATGTGTCTAGAGGCTGTATTCTGCCTATATCTATCACCATTATGAAGTGGCCAACATTTGCGGGTTCTCTATCTGTTGTGTGTTTAACTAGTGCTCCATAGTTTGCACCAGTTAGTACTCCACAGAGTATGTCTATGACTAGAGCTAGTCCAGCACCCTTGTGACCTCCAAATTCCTCTCCAAGACCACCGAGAGGTAGTAGTGCTCCCCTCCTCTCCAGCACATCCCTCGGATCCTCTGTGGGTTTACCTTCTGGTGATAGTGCCCAGCCTAAGGGTATTTTTCTACCCTGCTTCGCATAGAGCTCTACCTTACCTACTGGAACCGTGCTCGTGGAGGCATCAAATAATATTGGTGGTGGCGCTCTTGTTGGAAATCCTACTGCTATGGGGTTCGTACCCATGTTTCTACCCACTGTGTGGGTGTAGGAAACCAGAGGCTCAGAGTTAGTCAT
Source organism: Ignisphaera sp. (assembly GCA_025058535.1). Classification (GTDB taxonomy): domain Archaea; phylum Thermoproteota; class Thermoprotei_A; order Sulfolobales; family Ignisphaeraceae; genus Ignisphaera. Next base: position 9,986 of record JANXEL010000015.1, read on the forward strand.
AACAATGCCTATCATACTCCTCCTAACAGCCTGCAGAGCGTAGTACCCGGCTATACCGAAGTGATGGCTGTTTCTAATACCAACAACAGCCACACCGCTTACTGTAGCCTTTTCAATAGCCATCTCCATAGCCCTGTAGGCAACAACCTGACCCAGGCT
>JANXEL010000056.1 GCA_025058535.1 Ignisphaera sp.
GCCAGCAGCTCAGGTTCGTATTCAATCAAAGTAACGCTGCACCTCTTCTCAGGGGTGAATATGTGTGCAAGCCCGTGGGCTACTCCGTGGCTCTTTATAACCTCATTTACATACCCAGTTATATCCATAGCTGTGTAGCCGCTGCTTTCGAGGATCATCCTCACAATCTTCATCTTAACCTCGCTTCCCACCTCAATCACGCTCCACAGTAGTATTCGGTAAGGCAGCTCTATAAGTAGTTTCATGAGGTGCTGCAAAGGGGTGGCATCTGTGTCACAGGGGTTTGGCTGGCCCTGGCCATGACCGGAAAACACTTTCACTGCGTGAACTAATATATAGCCCTAACCTTTTATTCTAGAGTGGAACTGTGTTTCATGGGCTGTTCACAGTGGTTGATAGGATTAGAAAGGTCTTGGTTGCAAATAGGGGGGAGATAGCTGTTAGGATCATTAGGACGTGCAGGAAACTGGGGATAAAGACCGTGGCCATATACACTTCCGTGGATAGCGAGGCGATGCATGTTAAGCTTGCGGATGATGCGTACTCCCTGGGATCCAATCCGTACGCATACCTAGATATAGGTAGGATTTCTGATATCGCTAAAAAGAGTTCTGTCGATGCTGTCCACCCAGGCTATGGATTCCTATCTGAGAACTCCCGATTTGCTAAGGCTGTTGAAGATGTAGGCTGTGTGTGGATTGGCCCACCCTGGCACGTTATGGAGATGCTAGAGTCTAAGACTGTGGTGAAGAAGCTGGCTGGCAGTATAGGTGTGCCCACTGTTCCAGGCATTATGGAGCTGCCATCTATTGGGGAGCTTAGAAGTGCTGTGGAGAAGATAGGCTTTCCACTGCTGCTGAAGGCTGATAGGGGTGGAGGTGGAAGAGGTATAAGAATAGTTAGAAGCATTGAGGAGCTTGAAAGAGTCTTTGATCTAGCCAGAGAGGAGGTTAGAACGGCTTTCGGCTCCGACAAACTATTCATTGAGAAGTACATACCTAGGGCTAGGCACATAGAGCTGCAGATACTCTCAGATAGGTACGGCAATGTTGTGGTAATGGGTGAGAGGGAGTGCAGCATTCAGAGAAAGTACCAGAAGGTTATAGAGGAGGCGCCGTCGCCCATTGTTAGCGATGGTGATAGGAGGTACCTATACGACCTGGCGATAAGGTTCATGAGAAGCATCGGCTATGTCAATGCCGGAACGATGGAGTTTATAAGGGATGAGCAGGGGAGGTTCTACCTCATTGAGGTGAATAAGAGGATTCAGGTTGAGCACCCGGTAACAGAGATGATTACCGGTATAGATATTGTTGAGCATCAGATAAAGATTGCTGAGGGGAGAGAGCTGGAGATAAGGGAGAGCGTATACACATTTGATGGCCACGCAATTGAGGCCAGGGTCTATGCTGAAGATCCGGAGCGTCTAATCCCATCACCTGGCACCATAACATGGATAGAGTTCCCAAATCTGAGCAACGTTAGAATAGATCACGCACTGAGCCCCGGTACCACAATTCCACCGTTCTACGACCCAATGATTGCAAAGGTCATTGCGCGTGGTGCAACTCGTGAGGAGGCTAGGCAGAGGCTTGTTCAGGCTCTATCAAGCTTTAGGATAGAGGGTATTAAGACCTCCATACCCCTGCTTATCAAGATACTCACGTTCAGCGAGTTCATCAAGGGCAACACCCACACAGAGTTTATGAAGGAATTCATTGCAGGAGGCCACTAGATAGAGCTTAACGGTGTGCAGCACCAATCACTCGGTGTGTGGAGATGGAGAGCTCAAAACTTATTGAAGTACGTGCTACACATCGAGGTAGGAGTAGAGCTCTATTGGTGTTGGGTACATCTGTATTCTTCTAGCCTCCTCCCTCTTGACCTCTATGTAGCTCTCTATGAGCTCCTGGGGCACTATCGGCTTCAGCCACTCACTATCGCACTCAAGCTCATCCAGAGCCTCATCCAGCGATCTGGGAAGCTCTCTTATCCCCAGCTCCCTCCTTCTGCGGCTCGGCATACTGTAAACATTCTCGTCAATTGGGTCCCCTGGGTCCACCCCCCTTCTAACACCATCCAGACCAGCGAGGATCACTGCTGCAAAGGTTAGATACGGATTTGCACTCGGATCGGGAGGTCTGTACTCAATTCTTGTTGAGCTGCTGTTCCTCCTGTAGCCCGGTATCCTTATAGCAGCACTTCTATTCCCCCTACTCCACACGAGGTACACAGGAGCCTCGTAGCCGGGCACCAACCTCTTGTAGCTGTTTACAGTTGGGCTAGCAATGGCTGAGAGTGCCCTTGCATGCTCCAGCAGTCCTCCTATGAAGTATCTTGCGTACTGGCTCAGCCCAGCGTAGCTGTCGTTTGGATCATAGAACAGATTGGAGTTTCCCCTCCACAGACTCAGGTGGATGTGCATACCACTGCCGTTATCTCCGTATATTGGCTTCGGTATGAAGGTTGCTGTGAATCCCTTTCTAAAGGCTAGGGATTTTATAACGAACTTGGCGGTCTGAACAGAGTCTCCAGTTGATGCTGCTGCACCTCCCCTAAAGTTGATCTCGTGCTGAGATGCTGCCGCCACCTCGTGGTGAAGCACCTCGACATCTATGTTGAAGTACCTCAGCAGTGTATCGCCTATCTCCACCTTAAGCTCCTGGAATCTATCCTTTGGATAAACGCTGTAGTAGCCATCCTTGTACCTGTTGACGTAGGCTGTGCCATTCCACGGAGCCTCACTGCTGTGAATCTCAAAGTGCTGAGTCCATGTATCTATAGATACACCAACCTTATCGAATATGAAGAACTCCAGCTCAGCTGAGATGAGCACCTCAATCCCTTGATCCATTAGGTACGAATCAAGCCTCTCAGCAGCATACCTGGGATCCTTTGGAAACCTTGAGCTATCCGTGTATATCCCACAGATTACTCTACCTAGACCATTCTCCCACGGAATTACGCTAAATGTGTGCAGAATGGGCTTCAGAGTAAGATCGCTCCTCTCAATACCTGTGAACCCCTTAATGCTACTACCATCAAGCTTGCCAGCACCGTTCTCCACACTTTCAATTGTCAGCAGCCTACTCGATATTGTCATGTGTCTGAGATAGCCCACTAGATCTGTGAACTGAAGGTCCACCCACCTAATATCTCGATCCCTAATGCTCTTCAAGATCTCCGCGGTTTCCACCATAAAAACCACTGCAATTACACAGCTTTTCCCAGCAGACCAGTATTTAAATATTTCCACGTCTGAACATGGACACTAAAAGCACAAGTTGTAGTGAACTTATGGACACCTGTACACGAATTTAAATACAAACCTGATTGTGGAGCTAGATAAGCGTCCATGGTTGAACGCCAGCCTCTAGGCTCTATATAGAGTGCTGTTCAACAGAATTGGTATCAGAAGCCCTGCTGCAGCTGGTTACTAAAGAGCTTTTGACCGGTGGTCTTAGTTCTGTGGAGCGTGGGCTGCTAGAGCCCTTCTATCCTCCTGTGGCCTCTTGGATCCACGCGGCCTGCAAAGGTCTGGACCACTTGCGGTTTTCAAGACCCTGGTTCTCTAGAAGCTCTCTCCACCCCATCCACCATTGATCTCTTCAAGCACCTCCTTCTAAATGCTGAAGGGGAGTTCAGCGCTGCTGCACCCTCCCATCTATAGATGCTACTCTTGATCTGCAAGCTGCTGCACAGCAGCGGATTGCTGGGTGCAGTCGCGCTCTCCTGACCTCAATCACTGTGCAGCACGTGCATTTCGACTGTAGAGGGTCAGTACACTCTTGAATTCAGCAAATTTTCTGGAGTAGAGATCGTGGAGAGCCTTATCCGGTTCGAGATGCTCTGCAGATCTATCTATCATTGAGGCTAGGAGGTGCTCGGTGCCTCCACCACTGAGAACCCTTAGGGCTAGGAGTGCCTGGCCAATGTGGGATGCTTCAACGCCCTTCACAACCCCCAATCTTCTATTGAATAGAGATGCCAGTGTTTTTAGAACCCCTCTGTACTGCGAAAGACCTCCGCCGACCATAATCTCGAGGTAGTCTACCCCGTTGGCGTGGAGGCTTTCATCTATCAGCTTGAGGAGCATTAGAACTCCCTCTACGACCCCCCATAGAATTGACTCGCGGGTCATCTCAGGAGTCACTCCCTGGATCGTAAGCCTCGAGGATTGCGGTAGACTTGGCAGCCTCTCTGGGTAGAGAAGTGGTACTACAAGCGGTGTTCTACCTGGGTCTAGCGGATCTGAATTGAAGATTTTTTGAAGGGCGCTAAAGTCCAGGTTCAGCAGCCTTAGAATGTACTCCACCACAATACCGGCATTGCTTATCGCACCACCACTCAGCCATAGTCTATCCACCAGATAGTAGGTTTGGAACATCATGTTCGGTGATGAGTCAACCGCAGGCCTATCCACCACTGTTCTAAGCATTGCGCTGGTGCCCAGGTTCACAACAGCTACATCCTTTCTGCCTCTGCTGAGGCCGTAGACCATAGAGCCTCCGTCGAACAGACCTAGAATTAGTGGTGTTTTCGGCTCGAGGCCGATCTCACGTGCTGCACTGCTGCTAATTGTGTCTAGAAAGTGTGCCTCCCTCAGCTCGGGTAGCTGGCTCTCATCGATAGCCGCAATCTCAAGTGCCAGGGGATCCCAAGCAAGTTTTGATATATTCAGCAGCTGGTATGTACCGGAGGCTGTGGAGAGATCGGTCACAGGATAGCCTAGCAGCCAGCTTGTGAGGAGCGATTTTCCATCGAGTACAAGGGCGTTGCGTAGGAGCTCTGGCTTTTCGTGTCTCAGCCAGAGTATCTTAGGTAGGGTGTATATGTGGATGGGTGGGCAACCAGTTCGTCTATAGAGCTCAGATGCCCTGCCCGCTATGAGCTGCACGTAGCTATTCGCCCTCTCATCAACCCACGTGATCACGTTCGTCAACGGCTTCAGTGATCTGTCCACCATCACTGTGGCGAACAGGTATGTGGAGAGGACTATAGCATCTACACGGTGTCTACGGGATAGATGGTGAAGCATCTCGCTAATGCACAGCCTGATTTCCAGTGGACTGTGTTCATAGGCCTTCGGCTCTGGAGTTTGTGCAGCCAGCCTTCTACTTGCAGAGTCGAGGAGCTGCACCCTAGCCTCCCTCTCATCTACACTGATTATGGAGACCTTGGTGTTCGTCGTGCCTAGATCTATGGCTGCCACATTCACTGTGGATCACCCTCAATACTCTGCATTGTTCTGACTAGAAGCAGGAATCTCCTGATGCACGAGCTGTACGCAGCACAAAGCTCGTTGGAGGGATAGATGTGGGTCAGCACCTCCCTCGATAAGCTGTCCGCATCTGTAAGTGAGGCTGTGAGTCCCATTGCCCTCCGTCCAACTAGCGCTGCTCCGAGAATAGTAGCGTTTCTAGGATCTCTGTGGACTGCTATAGGCTTGCATAGAACATCTGCAAAAATTTTTACAATTCTGTAATCGCTGCACCCTCCACCGCCACAGTGGAGGTGGTCTATGTGAACACCGTTCTCCTCCAGCGCTGTGAGTATGGATCTGACTGTAAAGCCTACACCCTCAATCAGGGCCTTGAAGAGGTGCTCGCGTCTATGCTCGAGCCGTAGGCCTGTTGCCGTCAGGGTGAGATTTGGATCTCTGAATGGATACCTCTCGCCAGCTACAAAGGGGAGCACAAACACTCCATCTCTGCATACAGCATCCTCAGATACATCAAATCTATCAACGCCTGCTAGGCTCTTCACCCACTCAACAGCAGTCATACCATTGTTGGATGCTCCACCAACCACTCTGTGGCCCTCAGCTGCATAGTAGGTGAAGAACCGCATCTCCTGGGCTCTATCTACAACAGGGTTTGGGACTAAGGTTCTAACCACAGCTGTTGATCCTATGTTGAGAACCGCTTTCTCTCCATAGACACCATAGCCTATGTTCTGCAGAGCTCCATCAAAGCTCCCTAGGACTAGTGCAACCCTCTCGAGGCCGAGATCCCTAATGCTAATGTAGTCAAAGACTCTGCTACCCTCGTGGAGCTCAGGCAGCATAGATTCATCAATGCCCGCTAGATCCAGAGCCTTCGAGTCCCACTTAAGCTGGTGTATGTTTAGAAATCCTGTACCTGAGGCCACGCCTAGATCAACAGCGTGACGCCCAGAGAGCCTGTAAACAATGTAGTCCTTCACAAAGGTGAGCCGGTGTGTATGCTTTAGCAGGTTTCTCCTCCTAAGCCACAGAGTTTTACAGAGAGGAAAGGTGAAGAGAGGCGGACAACCAGTCCTAGTGTAGAGCTCATAGCCCTGCTCCTCAACAATTCTCTGCTCAGCACGGCACCTCCTATCCAGGTGGGTCATAACATTCACTACAACACTGAAGGACGAATCTAGAACGCCCAGCCCATGCAGATAGGTACTGAGCGATACTGCTGCAACCCTATTCCTGTACCGTCTGGCCACAGCAGCAATACCGTCCATCACAGCAGCCCATATCGATTCAAGAACGTGCTCAGCTGCAAGATCTGTAGGTATGTATAGAGGTGCACTCTGGGTGTAGACATCAACTAAACTGCCCCGCTCATCAACCAGGCCCACCTTCACACTCGATGTACCAACATCAACAGCTATGATCATTAACCACCACGCACCGCACACACTCCCACATGCTGAAACTGCTTGAAAAATTTATGTAGGATCTAGATAGCAGACCCTTAAGTGCTCCTAAGGCACTGGCTGCAGCAATCATCAGCAAAATGCACAGTGCTAGCTATGGTATAGCCTCCTCCGCACAGGTACCTGAGGTAGGGTTTTGAATTCGCCGCTCAACACCCTCGTGGTTATCACTGTGCTGCCGTTCTGCACTTTCTGCATCCCTTTGCACTGCTCTCTACCCAAGTGGCTAGGTCTCTGGTCTGCATTGCAGTGGTTCTTTAGGCTTCTCGACTCTGGCTACTGTAAGAAACTGCTGCAAAGTACTGTGTAGCTTCTTGGAGCTTGCGGCAGTGTTGGTGAAGGGTTATGGTGCTCCTGGGCAGCTACCTCAAACCTCAGTAGGTCTGAGGGTTGGATTCAGCTGCTATACAATATCCTTTAGATAGCCCTCTATGTAGTTTGCGTGATCCACTATTCTCTCTATGTGCCTCATTACGAGAATCCCCAGAGCCTCTATCCTCCCAACGCTATCCTTCATCGACACAATCTTTAATAGAGACTTGTAGCGCTCATCAATTCTACTATCTATCTCTGCTATTATCTGCTCATTCGAGGGTTTGAACCCAGTGAGGTCGTTTAAGGCATTTCTCACAGCATTGGCCGCCTCACCAAATACGCTGTCGAACCCCTGAATAGCAGCAACACCTGAGTCTGGAGCTAGCATGAAGTCTATCCTGGCTATCTCTCTGCAGTACCTGGATATCCTGTACACGTCGTAGGCTATGTTGATCAGAGTGTGTGCTATTAGCAGCTCTCTCCCCAGAGGCTGTCTTCTAGCCATGAATATGAGAACCTCATTCACAAAATCCCTTCTAATCTTCTCGAGGAGGGCTGATGTCTCATCTATCTCCCTCCACATCTCCTTCCTCTTATCCAAATTGCTTTCCCGAAAGAGCTTTGCTGTAGCATCCACAACACGGTTTATGTGGCTGGTCATGTGGAGTAGTATAGATTTTAAACGCTCCAGCTCCTCAACCATGAGCACCTATATCTCACCTCTCAAAAACCTTGCTGTGAATTCATTTGACGGGTGCAGGAAAACTGTTGAGGCTGGCCCCTGCTCGACGACAGCTCCATCGTATATAAGGGTTATGCTGTCAGCTACCCTAGCAGCTTGATGGGGTGAGTGGGTGACCATAACAACTGTCACCTCATTCTTCAGCGAGACTATGGCCTCCTCAAGCTTTCTGGCATTCACAGGATCTATATTGGCTGTTGGCTCATCTAGGAGGAGCATCCTTGGCTTCATAGATATTGCTCTAGCTAAACACAGTCTCTGTCTCTGACCACCACTAAGCTCATGTGGATATCTATCCAATCTATCCTTAACCTCATCCCAAAGCATGGCCTTTTCAAGAGCCCACCTCACAATCTCGTCAAGATCCCTCCTACTCCTGGCAACACCATTGAGCTTTGCAGAAATTGCGACATTTTCGTAGATGGTCATGTGGGGAAAGGGATTCGGCACCTGAAAGACCATTCCAATATCGCGTCTAAGCACATAGGGGTCTGTTTCAAAGACATTCTTACCCAGAACCACAACCCTACCATTAACATACACATTTGGAATAAGATCCACAAGTCTGTTTATCACTCTCAGAAGGGTTGTTTTTCCAGAGCCCGAGGGACCCATAATCACGTGAACTGTGTTGAAAGGTATTTTCATAGATACATTCTTGAGTATGCGCCTACCACCTATGTAGAGATTCAGATTGTCAATCTCTATAGCGAGCATCACAGCCTAACCTCTCTAACAGCTGTTTTAACCGCTATAAAAATAGCTAGGTATATGAGTAGGAGAACCAGTGTTGCACCCCAGGCAATCTCGTGGTAAACCTTGAATGGCGTTGTAATGAAGTCGAATATCATAAGCGGCACTGCATCTGTTGCTGCCCTAATATCTAGACTTACACCAGCTCTGTACCTCCCAGCTGTAAATAGCAGGGCTGCTGTCTCCCCCATTGCCCTGGCAAAGGTTATGAGAATACCAACAACTACAGCCCTCTTCACAATGGGTATGAACACTCTGGCCACTGTCTGCAGCCTATTCATACCCACTGCATATGCAGCCTCCCTGTAGGTGTGGGGTATGGATCTAAGGGCTGTTGAGAAGGCTGTGTAGGCGTATGGGAGAGATATGAGGGAGAGTGCAACTGCACCTGCTAGAGCTGAGAAGCTGCCCATTGGCACCACAACAACTGTGTACACAACCATGGACACTATTATCGTTGGTATGCTTGCGAAAGAACGTGAGAAAGTGTCAGCGAGTCTAGATATGGGGTTGCGGGGGAACTCTGTTGATAGGATTGCTGCTAGAAGGGCTAGGGATACTGATAGTGGTAGCGATAGCAGTGTCACCAGTATGGATCCAACTAGAGCTGGTGCTATCCCACCTCCAGCCCCAGAGATTGGCGGTGGGGGAGTTTCAGTGAAGAATCTAAGGCCATAGATAGCCAGAACCTGTGCACCGTTTACAACTATGGTCGCTATCATGTGGAAGAGTGGTGCCAGTGTTAGGATGGATGTGAGGAGAACGGCTCCCACAAATATCCTGTCTTTTAGGTAGCGCCACCTAGACAACTATCCTCTCCCTCCACCTGGTTAACATGCTCAGACCTGCAAAGCTCAAGAGCAGTGTAGCTGCAAGCACTATTAATGCAGCTGAGTATAGAACTGACTCAGCATAGAGGTAGAGACCCGCATTACCGTACTGTGAAGCTATTATTGCAGATACTGTGTAGGCGGGTGCAAATAGACACATGCTCACAGAAATCGCATTTCCAACTGTAGCCACCGCTATTGTAGTCTCACCAGCAGCTCTAGCAAAGCCAAGCATTGCTGAGGCCAGTATTGCTGGCCTCGATAGTGAGAGAAGGATCTTCACCATCTCGTATCTTGTTGCACCAATGCTTAAGCACGCCTCCCTGTACATAGTTGGGATGAGCTTGTAGGATTCAATTATAAGTGAGGTTACATATGGAGTGAGGGATATACCTATCGCTACACCAGCTGTAAACATAGATAGACCTGTTACAGGCCTACACGAAAACAGTGGAATGAAGCCCAGGTACCTGTGGAGGGGCTCCATTACATAGGTTTTCAAGAATGGGGCTAGGATGTTCAGAGACCATATTGCGTATATTATTGTTGGTATTCCACCCATCAGCTCCACAAGTGATGAGACAACATCTCTGATTCTACCGTGTAGAAACTCCACTGTGGATATAGATAGAGGTATGGAGAGAACGATTGCGAGAGCAACTGATATCACAGATGTGACGAATGTGCCTATAACTGGGGATAGAACACCGTACCTCTCATTCTCAGGATCCCACACACTTTTGGTGAAGAGCTCGATTCTGAAGGTGTTAATGGATTCATATGATTTGGAGAGCATCACGAGAATGAAGAGAATAAGCACTCCAGTGATAGCTATGCTTGCGGGTAGGAGGGATATGAAAAAGAGTCTATCGTGCTTTGATCTAAACACCTCTCTGCCACCCACCTCTTCTGTGAGCCTACCTTTCCATCTAACCTTTCTCTGTATACCGCTGTCTACTTCTCTAGTATTGAGGCAGCCTGGAGTAATAAACTTACTACCTGCTCTGGAGGTGCTACATACCCAGGTATTACGTTTTTGTAGCCTTCGTACACCACCCACTTTAGGAATTCACTAATAGCAAGAGCTTTCAATCTATCATCATAGCTCCTCCTTACAAATATGTATGTGAATGAGGATATTGGGTATGCATCCTCATTTGGTGGGTGGATTACCTCTGCAAATGTGTGGCTGAAATCATCTAGTGGTGATGCTGGTAGTGTAATTCTTGCTGCACTAGCTATGGAGGTGTGTGATGGTAGAACATATTTTCCAGCAGCATTCTTTACAGCAGCCATACTCAGCTTATTCTCTATTGCATAGCTCCACTCAACATATCCGATAGAGTACCTTGTCTGTACAACTACTGCTGTTACACCCTCATTACCCTTTCCACCAACACCTCTACCAGTTTGATCTACAGGCCAGTTAACCTGCTTACCAACAAGCTCCTTAGGCCACACCTGGGGTGATGATTTGTGGAGGTATGTTGTAAACACCTCTGTAGTTCCACTTGAATCTGATCTGTGTACAGCTATTATTGGCTGGTGTGGTAGCTTATCAGCCACCTCAGGATTAAGCTCCTTTATAGACTTATCATCCCAGTACTCTATCTCCCCCTTAAAAATCCTAGCAATAACCTCACCACTCAATCTAAGACTATAGCCACCCGGTATCTCAGGAACATTATACACAACAACAACAGCACCCATAAGCCATGGAATCTGCATCACCTGATCCTTAAACTGCTCATACTGAGACTTAGTAAGTGGTGGATCACTACACCCAAAATCAACAACACGATCAGATAAGAACATTCTCTGACCAGCACCACTACCAACAGACTGGTAGGTAATCTCAACACCTGAAACACTCTGGAACAGCTTTACCCAGTGAGCTATCTGTGGATATGGAAATGTTGCTCCAGCTCCAGTTATCTTCACCCCTCTTACCTCAGGTCTTGGTGTATAGCCAGGCAATGGAGTAGGTGTAGGCGTTGGAGTGGGTGTTGGTGTTGGCGTAGGTGTTGGGGTAGGAGTCGGAGTAGGTGACGGTGTTGGTCTCGGTGTAGGTGTTGGAGATGGAGTAGGTGTTGGTCTTGGTGTAGGTGTCGGGGTAGGCGATGGGGTAGGAGTAGTAATGGGTGTAGGTGTTGGTGTTAGTGTTTGTGTTACAGTTACTGTAGCTGTTACTGTTAACTGTGTAGTTGTTGTTACTGTTGTTGGCTGTGTGATTGTGAGGGTGTTTGTAACTGTAGCTGTTCTTGTGATTGTTACTGTCTGTGGTTGAGTTGCACCACCAACTATTAGGTATGTTGGGATGAACACTACTATAGCTGTTAGTATAATGGCTATTGGAATAGCTATTCTACTCTCCACCTCAAATCACCAATCCCGAGAACAGCACTAGTAATCTCTAAATTTTATAAAAGTTACTTTCAATACTCTATAATCTGCACGATAGATGTGTATAGAACATATATACTATACAGTGAAGTGTATAGATGCTGGAACACCTGCTGGAGTGGGGTGTAGAAGGATACACAGAAACAGCAGATCTAGAAGGAGATAACAGCACCAGTAACCTCTAGACACCAAAAAACACTACACACAGAAAAAACTAGTAGCAGCTCAAACAGAGACACCCATAGAGAAACTAGAAAAGCCTACAGCAATCTGAAAAACCAGAAATCTATAGAGAGAGCACCACTAAACAAACACACCAGGAATAACCACTACAAACTAGAAACCAAAAACACCACTAAAACGAAACCCACCACTAGAGAAAGCACAGCTCCAACCACACTACACAATCACCAGCAAATAAACACAGCACACACCCCCCAGTAAAACCACTACACATCAAATCCACCATAAACTGAGAATAGAGAATCAAACACACCATCGCAAACACCCCTAATTCTAACCTCTCAACATCAACAGCTAGAAACCATCCCACAACCAAAACCTTTAGAGCCAAAGCATCGAAGAAACACCTAGACTCTATAAAACTACAACAGCTTCAGGCAGTATAGTAACATGGAGTAGCACTAGTAGCGTTAACATACATTCATTTAACAAATATAACAGCTAATAAAACAAATCCTATTGTTGGAGAAAGTGTCAGAATAACTGCTTATACTAATGTTCCATTACCCAATTCTAATTACAGAATTCAAATATCACTTCATTCTGTTGGTAGTAGTCCTGATTGTGCTGGAGTTTATGAAATTTGTCAAGGACCTAATATAAATAGTTGTAGTCTTAATGTTAGTGAAAATACGCCAAAAACATGCGTTTATGCTGCTCAATTAATGTATTTAAATACGCTTCTTGACGTAAAAACAATAACCATAGTATGGAGTAATGTTAGTAATGTCACTTCTTGTACAAGAAACGAAGATTGTCTCGACTTCGCTAGAAGATATTGTACACCATATTCAGCTGAATGTAGAAATAATGTTTGTAGATGTTATACTGGATGTACTGAGAATTATCATTGTCTTCCTGGTTATTGTTGTCAGTATGTTGTAGATGGATATACTGGACTGTGTAGATCTTTGGGCTATATATTACAACATAATCAAAGACATTATCTTTGTGCTAATAGATAAAATTAATCTCTTTTTCCTATTCTGAATACTTCTATCGTTTGTATGTCTAGTCCCGGTATGTCTACTGCTATGGATTTGAAGTTTGGTTCTACTGGGTTTTGTTTTCCGTATTCGTAGTCTTTTAGTATTCCATCTAGTGGTGATGTTATGTGTGAAATACCGTTTCCGGGTAAAATATAGACTCTACCATACCTACCATCTCTCAAAGGTCTTAATAAACTATCAGGTAATCCAAAGAAAGCACCGTTTATACTTATTGCGTAGCCAGCTGGGGCGTTTATAAAGTGATCATATTGAACCGCAGGATAGTATACGATTCCAAAAGCTTTATAAGCAATTGGATAATAAATAAAACTAACTTCGTTATCCCATCCACCATATTCTATTCCATATCCATGTATAAATTTAATTAAATCCCAGTATCTGTAATTCCTAGATAGATAACCTTCTATACCAGCATCGTAGTTTGCTAGTAAATACTTATCCAATCTTCTAATCATTGTTTGGTTGTCGATAGATCTAAGATGAACTTGGTAAAAACTATTATTAACATCCAACCCTCCATACCATTGTTTAAATCCTTCCCCCAGACCATGCATTCCCCTATCTACAATCCAATTATGATAAATATCCCTATACTCAGATTTTAGATCCGAAACAAACTTATACAATCCATCTGGATAGTTTCTTAGCACTTCTTCATATAGTTTTGGCATGTTTTGTATGAAGTACTTCATTCCTTCTATTCCCCAGTAGTAATCTGGTCCTACTCTGAATCTAGTTCTTCCGTATTCTAAGTTTCCTATGTACCAAGGTATGTGCCAGAATAGTCTTAAAGCAATTATTCTATCGTTTTCGTCGGCAATCATCTCTCTCAATAAGCTCGAGTTATACCAGGGGAAGACGGTTAGTCTTTGAGAAATGTTTCCTGTTTGAGGTGTTGAGGTATAGAAGTAGTTCCAGTAAGGTATTATAACTTCTTTCCAAATGATTTCATCGTTTGGTTTACAATATTCTCTAATATCTCTTCTCCAAACGTGCGCTAAACCTTCTAGAATATCTAAAGCGTTTTGTTGAACTTTCAAACTAAAACCTAGGTACATTTCTGGATGTTCTAAAACTTCTGGAGTTCTCTTAAGATGCTCAACGAGCATCCAAACATCTCTAAGGATGTTCTTGTTTACTATGCATATCGGTGGTTGTTCTTTCATATCTATTATCGGAACTATTCTTATTGGCTTGAAGTAAACTATATCGTTATTATCATAGTAGCGTTACCAAGCAGCCAGAAAGCTTCTCGACTATGCTTAGGTAGTCTTATATTTTCTATTCCTTCTCTTGTATAAATGTTAACCCCTCTATTAACTGCTAACGAATAGTTTCCTAAAGTGTTAATTAAGTCTCTAGAGATTTCCATATTTTCATACGTATCTTTCTCTAAATCCAAAACCTTCACATAATCTCCGAGACCAAATTCTTCTGAAAGTTTTGTAGTTAGGCTTATTAAATTAAATTTTTCACCAATCTCTCGAACATCTTTATTTTTAACAAGATTTTCGTATATTTGAGTGAAAGTTAGAGGATTCTTCTCAAAGTATTTTAAACTCTGAAGAAGAGTCTCTCTATCTCTAGAAAAATAGTAGTCAACATAATCTCTGAAAGTATTTAGAAAGTTGCTGGCAGCAGTTTTTGAAACATTGTTTGATGTGGCGAAGTCTAGGAATATATCTTCAAAAGTAGGAATTCTCGGAGTGGGTGTTAGCGTTGGAGTGGGTGTTGGGGTAGGAGTTGGAGTTGGGGTAGGAGTTGGTGTTAGTGTTTGTGTTACAGTTACTGTAGCTGTTACTGTTAACTGTGTAGTTGTTGTTACTGTTGTTGGCTGCACCACAGTTGTTGCTATTGTTGTTGGTTGGGTAGCTGTAATAGTGTTTGTGATTGTGGTTGTTCTTGTAACTGTTGATGTTACTGTTAACTGTGTTGTGGTTGTTATTGTTGTGGGTGTCGTTTGGGGGTGCTGCTGGTTTTTATTAGTAGGTATAGTAGTGGTGTGGATGCTGCTATAGCTATTAGTAGAAGTGCTACTGCTACTCTCTTTAGAACCAATTTAAATCACCAGCTACACACCTACTATCCAGGGTGTATCAGGATATATATTTTTTGATTGCTGGCTATCCTGTTTTTGTGAGTTCTAGCATTTTCTCACGTATTTTTCTTGCAATTGATCTGTAAACGCTGCTCCTACTAGATCTTGAAACACTCTCTAGAGAGTGCTCAACATGCTCTATAATTCTCTTCCTTCTCCCCCCTCTTGCATACGGTATTTTTGTGAGCCACACTAGAGCTTCTATAATTGATGCAGATGCTCTTGTAAATCCCCTGGGGATTCTTCTAGAGATGGCTACTGCTGTAGGTTTGAGGTAGATAACAACACTACTACTGTGATTCTCTGTAAACTCTATTGAGAACTCAACTCTAGCATCACACAAACCTCTTCTTCTAGTGTTGAGTAGCTGTATAGCTCTATCCTTCTCATACAGTGATAGATAGAATAGCTTGGGATTCTGTGTAACACATATATAGCCCTGTCTAGCTAGACCACTAACAACAATACTAAAGGTTCTACCACCCCTAAAAACTCTAGACACAATATACCCATCCCTAAGCTTAAACCCAAGAGGTACTGTATTCAAAACAGCACCAGCACCATCAGTAAACACAGCTATGGCTTCAAGGTATGTTGTTTTTGAGAATCCAATCCTCCTAACCAATCTCAAAACATCTCTCACACCACCATCACCAAACCCAACAGGTGTGGCTGTTTAGCCTTTAAAGCTACTCTAGTGTGTGGGAATTGTAGAGGTTATCTGTAGTGTCGTGGCTTATTGATAGAGGGGTTTGGCTCAGTATATACAGCTCTATAAAGGGGGAGCTCAGTCTATCATTTGATAGGGATCAGATTGCCACGGATACTCTCAGTAGTGTACTCAGCAGAATGCCGAACACGGTGGATGTTGATAGGCTGAGGAGTGCTCTTAGTGGTGGGTGTGTTGTTGTTCTAGGGCCTGCCCCCAGTATTGAGCATGATTTTAGAAGAGCCTACAGTCTAGAGCTGCTCAGTAGACTCCCAGTAGTAGCTGTTGATGGTGCTACCACATACCTCTATGAACAGGGTTTTACACCATCTGTAGTGGTCACTGATCTGGATGGAGATCCAAACCACATAGCCTATGTGAATAGCAGGGGCTGTATAGCTGTTGTTCACAGCCATGGGGATAACATTGATGAGCTCACCACATGGGTTCCTAGATTCAAAGGCCCTGTTGTAGGCTCAACACAGGTTGAGCCAAGACCACATGTCTACAACTTTGGAGGGTTTACTGATGGTGATAGAGCTCTATTTATAGCCTATGCACTTGGTGTTAGATGTGCTGTTGTTGGTGGTATGGATTTCAGGGGTCCTGTGGGGAGATACTCAACAGTGTATAGGAGGAAGGATGAGGCTGTTAAGAGGGTGAAGCTGGGTATAGCTGTAAAGCTTATAGAGATGCTGCTATCTTGGGGTATGGAGGTGAAGGCTCTGTCCCCCACAGGTGTCCCAGGGGTTGAGGTGATGTAGGTGGAGGATGCAGCTAGAAGATACTTCTCAAGCAAGGTCACGGATAGGGATAGAGCTGTATTTGAAGCTGGTGTAGCACTTGGTATGGTTATACACCAGTTCACAGGAGTACCAGTGAGATTTCGTGAGGAGGTGGAGCTTCTTGAGAAGGTGATTGAGTATGCTGTAAAGTCGCAGCCATTTAAAAGGGAGGCTCGTGTAAGGATAGGTATAGATGGTTTGGAGGATTCTAGAGAGCCATACAGATACACAACACTAAAGAGTAGGAATATGGATGTGGAGGTTGTTGTTGAGTATGGGGGAGCTGTTGTAAAGGCTAGACTGAGGTATATACCAGAGCTTGACTACACACTAGCATACATTGAAGATATTTCTGAGGCTGATCACCAGCAGTAGAATGCAGTCCACGCCATATGCAGCTGGCCTGAAGTGTGCTCCTGCCCATGGCTTGGGTGTGTCTATGGCGAGTGTTGCCTGGTGTGTTACTGGGGGAGGTCTGGGTATAAGATCTACTGCAGAGCTGTTGAGGAGGTTTAGAGAGGTTTACAAGCTGAATATAACTCTATTCCTAACCAGGTGGGGTTTTGAAGTAGCTAGAATCTTTGGTGTTCTCAGTGTGTTGAGGGGTGTGGCATCTGGTGGATACTATCAGGAGTTCCTGGTTGAGGAGCAGGGGATGTACTACATTGGCAGGCTCAACATGGGGAGGTACAAGCTCCTCGTTATAGCACCTGCAACAGCAAACTCTGTAGCTAAGATGGTGCTTGGGATTGCTGATAGCATTGCTTCAGCACTGTATTCACAGGCTGTTAAGAGTGGTACTCCAGTTGTTGTTCTTCCAACTGATGCACCGGGTGATGATGGTTTTATTGAGACTGAAACCCCCTGCTATATAGATAGAGCTCTCTGCAGCTATACTGACTGTGGTGTTTGCCTAGCTTCAGGTGTGTGTCCTGTGAATGCAATTACTTCTGTTGATGGTTTTGTGAGGATAGATCTATCAAGGTGTATTGGTTGTGAGCGCTGTGTATCTGTATGCCCCAGGGGTGCTGTAAGGTGTTGGGAGAGGGTAAGGCTTCTACCCAGGGAGGTTGATGTGGAGAATATTGAGAGGCTGGGGAGGATGCCTGGTACACATGTTGTTAGAAGTGTTTCTGAGCTTGAGGAGGTTGTAAAAAAGCTTTTGAATCTATAAACCCTACTCTCTACACAGCCTTGGTCTATAGACGCTCTCCACATAAGCCCTCCTAATTCTTGCAGCAAACTCCTGAGCTCTTGGATGGATTATGTAGTCTGCGGAGGTTCCACACGCACCCTCTATACCCATGTGCTTAACCAGATCCTTGAAGTAGCCACCGAAAACACCATCACCAATAGCTGTGTAGCCCTGTGCAGCCTCCTTAGCCTTTGAAGCACCCTTCAATCCCCTGAGTGTTGTGATATCCACATCTCTAAGCACCTCCCTAAGCCTCTTTACAATCAGGTCAACCCTGCTGTGTCTACCTGTTAAAACAACTGTGTCAGCCTTTGGTGATGAGATTCTCATTCTAGCTATATCCTTAGCCACACCCTCTATAAACGCATTGAACATGGATACATAGGGCTCCTCACCAGCTTCATAACCCCTGGCCACAGCCTCCATATCAAACGCCTTAGCTCCATAGAACACACCACCGTAGAATACATCCCAGCGGCTCCACACACCAGCTCCAACAACAACCTCAAGATCTAGTGCACCAGCAGTGAGAGTACCTATAGAGGCGTAGCTGCCTCCAACACCATCAACCACAGCACCCCTTTCAACAGCCATGGAGGCAGCGTAGCCGTAGCCAAGCTCAGTGACTATTATGTTCACTCTGCCATAGTCTTCACCACGCCTCTCACTAATCTCATGAACAGCGAGAAATGCTGATGCGAGCTTATCAACAGTCCCCATATCGACCTTGTTAACCTTTCTGTATCGAGGCACCGTTGGAAGGTGTATAACGGCTGGTAAGAATACAACCCTCTCCCTGTATCTATCAATGAGGTGGGAGAGCGTTTTCACAATTGCGTCGTAGACCCATATGCCCACCTCACCAGCCTCTGCCCCCACCCTAATTACATCCTCCGTACTGAGCAGTATAACCTCTGCTGCAAATCTTCTAGAATCCCTAATGTTGTCACCAAACGTGATGGGCACTCCATACCCTGAGGGAGCCACTACGTAGTCGGGCTCGAGCCTGTCTACACCATCTATTAGTATCTGAGGCTCCTTGGCTATTGAAAATGTATCGAAGCTCTGTTCGCTCCTGACAAGCCCATCCTCAAGCACAATAGCGTCAAACGTCTTCGTACCTGGATCAACACCTACAATCCTTACCACGGTTTTCTCACCCCGGCTTATGAGTGTGGGTGGAATAGCTTTCTAGTAAGGTGTTACGGTTAAAGTTTTATAAATTTTAAAAGCAGCTTACCTACTTGAGGCAGAAGCCATTGTAGAGCTGGGTGGTGCTGCCATGAACTCAGGTGCCGTTCCTCCGGATGTACAGTCCTCTAAACCTGTGTACAGCATCCCTATCGATAGGGTTGGTGTAAAGGGTGTGTATAGAAGGGTGTGCATCGGGAGCTCCAGGGGTAGCACATGCCTGGATGCGTACATAGATGTTATGATAGATCTCCCCAAGAATCAGCGCGGAATACACGTATCTAGAAATATAGAGGCGGCACTCGATGTGTTTAGCTCTATTGAGTATGGAGGCTTTGCCTCTCTTGAGGAGGCTATTGAAAATCTGTGTAGAGAGCTGCTTGCTAAGCACGGCTATGCCACTAACGCTGAGGCTAGACTCTCAACTACATTCATATACGAGTACGGCGACACCAACTTAGAGTTGGAGGAGCACATACCAGTTAAGATATCCATGAGATCTAGGGTTTCCAGGGGGAGCAGCGATGTGCACAGAAGGCTGTGCATAGAGGTTGTGGGTATGACCGTCTGTCCATGTGCACTCCAGATGTGCAGCTACACACTCAACACTGTGGGCTACGCACCCTCCCACACCCAGAGAGCAAAGCTGAGGATGTGTGTATCTACGGTGAATAGCTTTATAGATGCTGCAGACCTCATAGAGATAGCCCTCAACTCCTTCTCTACACCTGTCTTCAGCTACCTTAAACGAGACAAGGAGTGCAGGATGATTCTAAGAGGGTTTGAAAATGCAAAGTTTGCTGAAGATGTTGTTCGCAGTGCTCTCCATGGTCTGTACAGGAAATTCGCTGGAAGAACTGCTCCAGATACCGCTATAGACATCAGCCTTAGAAGCTATGAGAGCATCCACCCATTCGATCTATTCGTATCCACCAGGTGTAGAATGGGGGAGCTCGCAGAGCACTTCTCCAGTGGTTAGAGACCATGGCTGTGTGCGTTGAATCCTCAGCTAGGCTCCACCTAGGCTTCTACAACTTTTTTGAGGATGGTGTGGCTTATGGAGGGCTTGGTGTCGCGATTGAGGTGCCTAGGGTAAGGATTAGAGTTGAGAGGGGTGTAGGGTTTACTGTTACCAGTAGAGTTGAGGGTCTGGAGCTGAGCGATGTGGTTAGTAGGGTTAGAGAGGGCTTGGCTGTTAGCGGTGTTTCTGTTACTGTTGAAGAGGCTTTTCCCAGGCATGCTGGTTTGGGTAGCACAACCCAGCTAGCACTATCAATAGGCTACGGCATATCAAGGCTTCTGAACCTGGGCTACAGTGTGAGGGAGCTTGCAGCTCTGCTTGGTAGGGGGAGGGACTCAGGGGTGGGTGTAGCAGCATTTGAGTACGGCGGCTTCATTGTTGATGGTGGTAGGGTTGTAAGTGGTAGAGTTGAACCTCCGAAAACCGCTAGAGACATACCTGAAATCATATTCAGAAGCTCTCTACCTAGTGACTGGTACTTCATAGTCATCACACCACATGGTGTGAGGGGTTTGGATGAGGTTAGAGAGAGGAGTGCTATGGACTACCCCCAGCCACTACCAAGAGATCTACAGTATGAGCTCTACAAACTCCTTCTACTCCACATAATCCCCTCGGTCATCAGGGGGGATGCAGAGGTTTTTGGAAGAGCTGTAACCAGGCTACAGGTTGTTGTTGGTAGCTACTTCTCAAAATTCCAGGGTGGTGTCTACTGCTGTAGAGAGGTTGAGGAGATTGTTAGAGGTATGCTGGAGGCTGGTGCCTATGGTGCTGGCCAGAGTAGCTGGGGACCTACAGCATATGGAATCACCAGGGGAAGGGATAGTGCTGCTAGAATACTTCAGAAAACCCTAGATAGGCTGGAGAGGTATGGTGTTGAGTGCAGCTACTATATAGCTAGAGCTAGAGTTGGTGGAGCTTCTGTAGAAGTGTGCTAACCATCTGTGTACCTCCACTGAATGCTGTATGGATTTAGAGTGAGCAGAATAAGAGCACTGTGTGTTGGGGAGATTCTCACTACTCTACCCTAACTATTGAGCTTGAGAATACTGTAAACTCACTGTATGCTATGTGTGCAAGAAAGCCTGCTGATAGATTTGGTTTAGAGTCTCTAAATGCATCCTCCCTATAGCTGTAGTCAACCACACTAGCTACAAACAGTACGTGATCTCCATAGCTGTGCTCTCCAACAACTCTACACTCCAGATTTGCAAGAGCTTCCCTAATAACTGGTGTACCTATGCTCCTAGCCTTCTCAAAGGTGATTCTCATCCTCGCTATCTTTTGAGGACCATGCTCACTCCCAGCTACCCAAACATCGCGAACCATATCAATACTGGGTACACTAACAACAAACTCCCCAAACCTCTTAATCAATTTAAAGGTGTATCTGGTTGGAGCCACCGCTACAGCTATAATGAATGGCTTTGCAGATACTATGGTGATCCAGTCAGCAGCCATCACATCAACCTCATCACCAAGCCTACCGGAAACCACTAGATATGTTCTCATTGGGTAGAGCAGCCCGTGCATGGAGCTGCACCAGGTACTCTAGATAGGCTATAGATTATGAGCTCTACTGAAAATCCTGAGGCAGCTGCTGGTGAATCTGGAGCCTGGGAGAGGGTGTAGCTGGTGGATGGCTGGAGAGAATCTCTAGAGTCAATAGCAGTGCTGGTGTAGAGTGCGGCTAAGATTTATAATCTTGATTTCCAGAGGTGGTAGTTGGGGTAGCACTGTGTGTTGTGCTGGAGAGAGGAGAGTTCTGTGGATGCTGGAGAGTAGTGGGAGATTCAAGCACACTCTGGTGGAACCATCTGAATACATGGAGATTCCAGTGGGGTGGTTGGTGTGTGGAGAGCACACCTCTGTGGATGGATCTAGAGTTCCTGGGGTGGTCTTTCAGAGCTGTGTAGAGTGGCTATACCTGTTTGTGGACTGGGGTGCTCTACACCACCTGCCTGTGATGGTGGGGAGTAGTGATTGACTTGGGGGTGGCGGAGCTTTTTAGGCGTAGAGTTGCTGAGTGGTACTCTACCCATGGGGCCCACAGCCTCCCATGGAGATCCACATCCAATCCATGGCACATACTCGTAGCAGGGGTTCTTCTAAGGAATACCAGGGTTGAACAGGTTGCTAAGGTTTATCAGAGGTTTCTAGAGAGGTTTCCAGATCCAAGAACTCTAGCTAGTGCTAGTGTTGATGAGATTAGGGGTGTGATTAGATCACTTGGTATGCAGAATAGGAGAGCTACTGAGTTGAAGAAGCTTGCTGAGATTATTGCTGAGAGGTTTAGAGGTTCTGTACCGTGTAATCAGAAGCTGCTCGTGGAGCTTCCAGGAGTTGGTGACTACATTGCATCAGAGGTTCTACTAGCTGGTTGTGGCCAGCCAAAACCTATTGTGGATAGAAATGTGGTTAGACTGCTATCTAGAGTGTTTATGGGTGTAGATCCACCTGGGCCATCAGCTCGCGATGTCTGGAGGATTGCAGAGTCTCTAACCCCTAGAAGATCTGAGGATGCTAGGGTATTCAGCTACGGGGTTCTGGATCTCGCTAGAGCTGTTTGTAGGGTGAGAAAGCCTCTGTGTGTCAGGTGTCCTGTAAATACTGTGTGCAGCTACTATTCAAGGGTGAGGCACATTGTTTAAGTGATCTACAGCATGGGGAGGAGGTGCACAGATCCACAGCAGCACCATCTCTGTGTGGATTTTTTATATCCAGGTGTGGTAAACAGGTTCTAGGTGGTCTGCACATGGCTAGAGCTGGGTACATAACACTTGTTGGCACCTCACTACTCTCTAACTTTAGTAGGGAGAGAGGTTCAGCTGTAGGCTATAGTGATTTTAGTGAGTGGTTCAGGCTCTCCCCCTCTGATGGGAGGAACACCTACCCAGATGGGGTGGTGTGTAGAGCTGCTGAGAACCACCATCTCATTGACCTCATGGCCAGCTACATAGCTGAGAGGAGGGGCCGCAGCTGTGCTGAGGTTAATGGTGTGCTTGGAATTCAGGAGCTGTTTGCCCACAGCCCAGGTGATGTGGAGATTGTTATGATGCATACTGGGGTGTGCAACACAATACTCACCTCAAAATCTCTTCTAGAGGGTTTTAGAAGACTGGGCTTCACCCACACAACAGCTGTTGCTCTAAAGGGTTTCACCTCCCCTGAGGAATTTGATAGAGGCTTGATTCTATTGGTTGATAGGCTTGCGGCAGCGGTTGGCGATATGAGGAGGAGGGGTCTTAGAATCTATGTAAATGCTACCCCAGGCTTTAAGGCAGAGAGCGCATTTCTAACCATAGCCTCCATGCTGCTGGGTGTTGATGCTGCTGTGTACATCCATGAGAGCTTCAACTACCCAGTTGTAATCCCCTCACTACCAGTATCACTAGATGTGGAGAGCCTCAGCACCCTTCTAAAGATATTCAGTGGTGAGGATAGGGTGCACATACATGCACTAACATCAGCACTAAGCCATGAGGAGGTTAGGGAGTATTTGGAGAAAGGGGTTATAAGAATCCATGGGGAGTATGCCATACTAAGGCCATGGATACACCACATAGTTGAAGCAGTTAGGAAGAGTGGATAGCTCTCCCTCCACCACACCACTCTACACATTTTAGGAGGCTCTTCACCCCTAGATGTGCTCTGCACACCACCCCTCCTGAGCAGTGCTGGGGTAGCTCTACTCCTGACGTTTCTGGTGCTGCTTCTCCCTACTGTACACCACTGATCTTGGTGCTCCTCTCCTTAGATCTGGAGTGTTTGGAGGACCCACAATGAGTATGTAGTCTCTTGCAATACCCTCCCGCTCCACCTTTTCAACAACATCCTCTAGGGTTCCAGTAACAATCTTCTGATCTCCCCACGTAGCTCTGTACACAACTGTTGCTGGTGTACTGCTTGGGTAGCCTGAAGCTGTAATTGCATCCACAATACTCTTTAGATGAGCTGTTGCTAGATAGAAGACAACTGTAGCTCTACCTCTAGCACTAGTTAGAAGCTCCTTTAAATCCACCTCCATGGAAGCTCTGTGTGAGGGTCTTGCAATCACTATGGCTTGAAGTTTTTCAGGAGCTGTTAGAGATATTTTTGATACAGCAGCTGCAGTCATTGCCGTCACCCCTGGTATGATCTCATAATCTATACCAGCTTTCTCCAACTCGGTAATCTCCTCTTCTCACCAACCACAGTGGATAGTGGGTTCAAACTCCTGAAGAAGACTCCATAGCCTGGACTACTCCCTCTAACCACCTGAATAAGCACAGCCTCTGTATAGACATTGAGATTCCTAAGGGTTGAGAGAGCTGTAGAATGTTCATCAT
>JANXEL010000010.1 GCA_025058535.1 Ignisphaera sp.
ATATAGATGGAGAACACAGAGACAACACCACATTGCAGTAAACCAGATACAGCCACACAACAGCACAGCAAAATCAGAACGCATAACACCACTGCAATAATGCTTCAAACCAAGTAATAGCACCCCCAAAAACTCCACAAACAACACCAGCTACTCGGTGAAAACAACATGTTCACACTATCTACAATCTCTAGAGCAATAAGAAGAGCAAATATGGCGAGACACGGAGATCTAGTTGATGAAGAGCTTAGAGGCTGGAATTGGGGTAGAGCACCACTAAAACCTAGAGCCTACTTTGAACTAGGAGTCTCCGAAGTATCATACAGACTGTGTCCAACTAGAAGAGATCTATGGTTAAGGAGGAGAGATGGTGTTAAGATAGAGCCTAGTGAGGCAATGAGGATTGGGGCTGCAATTCACAACATAATACACAGCATATCAAGCGAAATATCAAGGCTTAGTACAAAGGGTTTAAAGATATGGGATGCATACACAGCTGTATACAGAAGAATTGATAGAATGGTTAGAGAGTATACACAAAATCTAGCTAATACTGAGTGGCTCTACAGCTTTGCTCAAGCTACAGCCTTTACACTAGCCTCTATAGCTGCTGAACTCGGACTACCACTAATCACTGAATTCACAGTAGATGGAAGTCTACTAGGACTCTCAAAAAATCTCAGAATAGATGCCCTATTTCAGGGAGCAGCTGTAGTAGAGTTCAAGTACGGCTACAACAGAGATGACTACCAGCTAGCATTAACAGGATATGCACTTGCTCTAGAAAGCTTTCTAGAACTACCTATAGATACCGGTATAGCAGTGCTGATTGCAAATGGGTGTAGCGAGCTGAGAACCAGGGTAGAAGCTGTGTACATATCAAACAACCTGAGACAGGAATTCATAGAGGCTAGAGATGAAGCAATAGATGTACTTCTATCACCATCCCCACCACCAAAACCAAGCCAGTGTCCACAGACCTGCCCATATAGAAGAGTCTGTGGTGCTCCAGCATGAACATAGCTGTTGTTGAAGGCTATGGTGTAAAGATAGGGTTTAGCCGCGGCACTATCGTTGTTAGGAGTAGAGAGGGTAGAAAGATTCTGCCAGTAGCTGAACTGGATAGAATTGTAGTTACCTCTAGCGGTGTATCAATAACATCTAGAGCTGTAAGAGCTCTAGCGAACTATGGAGTTGACCTGGTTTTTCTAGATGCTAGAGGTGCACCAGTAACCTCCCTCACCCCCATCTGGATAACAGCGACTGTGGAAACTAGAAGAGCACAGTACAAAGCTTTTACAGATCCCTATAGAGCAGCATCAATAGCTAGAAGCTTTGCTGAGGCTAAGATAGTGAATCAAGGACTGTACATAAAATATCTCTCAAAATCGCTGGGTGCTGCTGAGCTTGGAGAAGATGCAGAGAGGATTCTCAGCCATGTGGATAAGCTCACACTGGATTTCACAGATTTCGAGAAGGCTCAAAGCCACATAATATCTGTAGAAGCCTCAGCTGCAAGATTGTACTGGAGTGCAATAGCATCTCTACTCCCAAGAGATCTCAAATTTCCTGGAAGAGATCACGATGGTGCTGATCAGGTTAATAGAGCTCTCAACTACCTCTATGGAATTCTCTACACAGAGTGCTTCAAGGCATTAACGAGATTTGGTTTTGATCCCTATGCAGGTTTTCTCCACAGTGATAGAAGTGGTAATCCATCACTGGTATTCGATTTTGCTGAAATGTTTAGGGTATCAGCCGTTGATAGTATGCTGATTAGATTGGTTAGAGAGGGTCTTAGAGTAGGAGTTGATGAGAGGGGGTTTATAGATGGAAGGGCTAGGGCTAGACTGGTGAGGGAATTCTATAAGTGGATTGAGAGGAGGGTTAGGAGTGTGGATGGCGAGGTTAAGAGTGTTAGAGGGCACATAAACAGCTACTCACTCAAATTGTCGAGAGCGCTAAGGAGTGGAGCTCTGTACAGAGGGTTTGTTGAGAGGTGGTGGGGGTGAGGATAGTAGTGGCCTACGACATATCAGATAACACAGCTAGATTGAGAGTTGCAGAGTGGCTACAGAATCAGGGATTTACAAGAATTCAGAGGAGTGTATTTGTTGGTAGGGGAGGGATT
>JANXEL010000034.1 GCA_025058535.1 Ignisphaera sp.
GTGAGGGCGAGAAAAGTGAAAGTGACAAGAAGCTCTCAATTCCCTGAACGGAGTTATAGCCTATGCTACATTTCAACAAATCGTTTTTAATATCTTTACGCAGTTTGAAACCTCTCAATTCCCTGAACGGAGTTATAGCCTATGCTACATATACCATAAGGGCCGGTAGACACATAATCAAGTCTACCTCTCAATTCCCTGAACGGAGTTATAGCCTATGCTACACTGAGGAGACACTAAGGAATATAGTCAGAAAGAAGTACAACTCTCAATTCCCTGAACGGAGTTATAGCCTATGCTACCAACAAATCACATTTAATGTTTGGACAGAATTTGAAACTCTCTCAATTCCCTGAACGGAGTTATAGCCTATGCTACTATAGAAGGAAGGGTGGTGGTATGGTTACGATCAGGATACCCTCTCTCAATTCCCTGAACGGAGTTATAGCCTATGCTACAATTTTTCACAAATCAAGCGATACAAACACTTGTTTGTATGAAGCCTCTCAATTCCCTGAACGGAGTTATAGCCTATGCTACAGCATACATGTCTCTGCTGCCAAGCAGAGGCGCTAGAGCAGACAATCTCTCAATTCCCTGAACGGAGTTATAGCCTATGCTACCTGGCTTTGCTGGCAACGATAACACGCCCCTACCAATAACGACTCTCAATTCCCTGAACGGAGTTATAGCCTATGCTACTGCAGATGAAGAGGCGTCGGAAGAGGAGGGTGCAGAGTCTGACAACTCTCAATTCCCTGAACGGAGTTATAGCCTATGCTACAGTCCTGTTATTAGACTTGCTAAGGGGATGATATGACTGACTACTCTCAATTCCCTGAACGGAGTTATAGCCTATGCTACATAGGAGATTGCTACAGTTGGCGCTCAGGTTCCTCGATACATCTCTCAATTCCCTGAACGGAGTTATAGCCTATGCTACCAAGAAGAGTCTAAGAAAGCAAGACAGGTAGTTGCAAGAGTACTCTCAATTCCCTGAACGGAGTTATAGCCTATGCTACCGAGCCGTCTTCCGTCACATCCCTGGTGGGAGAGCGCACATTGGCGCTTGAAATCGTACATCAACGGTGTCATCCAGGCCGAATCATTCCCTGTTGGCGGAGG
>JANXEL010000053.1 GCA_025058535.1 Ignisphaera sp.
CACCATCTCCAACGCCTTCACCAACACCCAGTCCCACTCCTACCCCGAGGCCTACTCCATCTCCAACGCCTACTCCAAGGCCTACTCCAACGCCTTCACCAACACCAGCAGTAGTGACCACAACTGTAACAGTTACACAAACAACAACAGTAGCAACAACATCAACAACCCTAGTAACAACAACTAGGGTGGATACTGTTACAACAACTAAGGTTGAAACAGTAACAGACTGGACAACAACAACACTACTAGCAGTAGTACTCCTAATAATAGGAATAGCAGTAGGATACATAACAAAAAGAAAATAACATAGAGTAATTGAAATAAAAAGTAAATGTATTACTCTTTAATTTTTAAGATATTTTTCTAATACACTTCAATGTGTGAGAAGTATTGCCTCTTTTCACTAACAGTTACCGCATCCCCGACTACCTTAAATTTTCCTTCAAGCAGTACTTCCTCCGAGTTTCTTCCTATTATAACTCTGTACTCTCCAGGTTCTATGACTAGCCTCATGTATCTGTCATAGAATGCCAGTGTTTCTACTGGTAGTGTAAATACTACTCTTTTTCTTTCCCCCGATCTAATGAGTATCTTCTTGAATCCCTTTAGCTCCTTTACCGGCCTTGTTACCGATGAGTATTCCTTTGCTATGTAGAGCTGAACCGTCTCCTCCCCATCGAGCCTTCCAATATTCTCGACGTCTACGCCTATCTTTACGAATCCAAACGGCTTTACTTCCACAGGGTCTATTGATAGGTTGCTGTATCTGTACTCTGTATAGCTTAGCCCGAATCCGAATGGGAAGAGCGGCTTGGCCTGATACTCCAGGTATTCTCTAAATGAAGATGGTTTTCTTGAGTAGTAGATAGGCACCTGCCCCACATCATATGGTATTGAAACTGGTAGTCTTCCACTTGGGTTGCAGTCACCAAATATCACATCAGCCACAGCATTTCCACCTTCCTCACCTGGGAACCACGCTTCTATAACAGCACTAACATAAGTTAGTATTGGTGCTATGGACAGAGGTCTCCCATTTATGAGCACCAGAATTATTGGTTTTCCAGTTCTATGGAGTTCTCTAATAAGCTCCTCCTGAACACCGGGTAGTCTAATTGATGCTCTATCGACGCCCTCCCCGGATGTATACTGCGTTTCTTCAAAGGTTTTTCCGAAGAATCTTGGGCTCAAGCCGGATCTCTCACCCATGACGGCTATAATAGCATCCGCCTCTCTAGCAATTCTGACAGCCTCCTCAAAACCCCTTCTGTCGGTAGAGGCTACGTCACAGCCCTTGGCGTAGAGAACCCTGGTGGATGATGATACCTTTCTCCTTATACCTTCAAGAATGGTGACGACCTTTATGGAGGTGTCCTCCTTTTCCTTTGGTATGTGGGCATCGTAGTGATAGTCCCCCAGAAGATTTCTCTGGCTGTCTGCATTGGGCCCTATAACTGCTACAGCACTTATGTTCTTTGGTAGTGGCAGGATTCCATCGTTCTTAAGTAGCACTATGGATTTCCTTGCAGCCTCTAGAGCAAGCCTCCTATAGTTCTCACCATCTAAAGTCTCTGGAACCTTCGACTCGTCAACAAATGGATTATCGAATAGACCGAGCACGTACTTTAGCTTGAGTATCCTCTCGACAGCTCTGTCGATGAGAGACTCTGAGACAGTGCCCTCCTTAATAGCTTCAACCAGCTCGCTAAAGCACACCACATCTGGAAAGTTAATATCAACACCAGCCTCCAGAGCCATTTTAAATGCCTCTCTACAGTCTCTAGCTATCCTGTGAACTGTACCGAGCTGCACCACCCCGCCATAGTCGGATACCACAATGCCCTTGAAGCCCCATGCCCACCTCAGGATATCGGTTAGAAGCTCCCTGTTTGCGTGACACGGAATACCATCAATCTCGTGATAAGCAGGCATTACAGATAGCGCACCAGCAACCCTTATAGCGGCCTCGAATGGATACAGGTGCTGTTCTCTAAACTCTCTAGCACCGAGGTGAACCTGAGCAATATTTCTCCCACCCTCAGAGAATCCGTGGCCTGCAAAGTGTTTTGTTGTAGCAACAACCCCTCTCGATATCTCAGTGCCTTGGAGGCCTGTGATGTAGGCGAGCCCTATTGATGAGACAAGGTATGGATCCTCACCGTACGTCTCCTCACATCTACCCCACCTGGGATCTCTACATAGGTCTAAAACTGGGGAAAGGCAGTGCCTCGACCCTATGGACAGGACCTGCTCCCTGATAGCCGAAGCAACCCTGTACACTAGATCGGGGTCCCAGGTAGATGCTAATGCAATTGCCTGTGGGAATGCTGTTGCTGTTGGAGCCATTAAGCCAGCCAGGCACTCCTCATGAACTATAGCAGGTATGCCAAGCCTAGTCCTCTCGACAAGAAACCTCTGAATACTATTCACAGTTCTAGCAGCATCCCTAGGGCTGAGACCAATTCTAGAACCACCAACCCTAGTAATCTGGCCTATACCAAATCTGAGCAGGTCCCTGGCTTTCTCCTCTGAAAATTTCCTTCCATCTAAAAGTTTGTCCACCGGGATAGACTGAAGCTGTGCAACCTTTTCTTCGATAGACATTCTCTTCAGCAGCTCTTTCACCTTTGAATCAACATCCAAGTGCCTCCCCAATTCTGCAGAAGGATTGAGCTGGATTTAAAAATGCATACACCTCTGCATACATACATACTCTCAAAGAGAACCTGTTGAAAATCTTGATGTCAGCATTATGAATAGAGAGTGCCTTGAGAAAGATGAATTTTGGAAACAGTATACCTGCTGGTATCAGCTTCCGAGCAAGGTTTTACGTCTTGAAGTAGTATTCCTCACTGTAGCAGGTCATCAGCTCTTCCAGAAGACTATTGAGAAGCTTAGAGGAGAGAGTTTTACTGCTAGCATTTACTGAGATTAAATTAGTGGAGATGGAGTTAGCTAGATTTATGTACTGAGTATAGCTGGAGGTCTTTTGACAGCATCTAACGAGGTCTTCATATGCAGTATGCACTGCACCAAAGATGCAAATGGAGTTGAATTCTCCCTTCAATAAATGTATGACCGTGGAGCTTTACACAACGATTTGGATAACGATTGCTGGTGGTCTTGGCCAATCTATCTCTCTACCTCGAATTTTAACGGTACAAGACTCAAAACATCGTATATTCTTACAGCTATATTTTCGTATGCATAGATAACTTTAAAGAGTACGTGCTCTCTAGTGGAATTCCCCATGATATTGTTTTTCAATTCAGAGAGATCTCTCCTCAGATCCTCACACATTCTCATATCATCGTACAACTCTACTAGATCTGCTGATAGAAAGAGACCCTTCCTAATAATCTTTCCAAAGATCTCATCTAGACCATCTACATCCTTTTTGAATCTATGCAGTAATTCGTTCGAAATACTGTTCAGTTGAATTAATTGAGCTATCCCTCTAGCAGCCTTCTTAGCTTCATCACCCATCTCCTCAATTGCCTTTGCCGTCATCCTGAGGTCCACTAGCTTTAGAAGGTCCCTCTGATCAATTGAGGACGAAACTATCTTCTTTCTTATGGTTCTCGTCACGTAGAAGTACAGCCTATTTAAATCGAAATCCCTGAGGGGGACAGCCTCAGCGAGCTCACTATCTCCATTAACTAGAGCGTTTAAAGCATCTAAATACATAGACCTCGCAATCTTACCCATATTCCTTATGAGGCTGGGAACGTCGCCTTCAACTGTAGAAAGGATTTGGAGGGTTACACTACTGCTGTCCATATCAATGATCTCTAGACCGAGCAGAACCTGCCTAGCATCATCTAGAATCCTCTTAATCTCCCTCTCCATGGCTCCACCAGCAAAGTTTATTGTAATAATGTCGAAGCCCCTTAGATACGATGTTATAATTGCGTTGAAAGTGCTCTTAACGTCATTCACATCAACAACTATTCTAGAGCCTAATTCACTCTTAATCCTGTTTCCAGCACCTACAGGCTGTATTTTAATAGATCCATCAGCATCTATGGTCATCTCGACAGGGGATCCTTTATCGAGGTTAAAGCTTCTCAGCCACTCCCTAGGTAGAGCAACATATATAGAGCCACCAATACTCTGAAGCCTGTACACTCTTCTCATAACACCTCCCAGATACTACAGATCCTTCCCAGTTTAAATAGTTTAAATATTATTAGATAGTAACCTATAAATAGTTTAAACATGGTAGCTATCTCTGATGTGAACTAGATGCAGGGGACAGATAGCATGTCCAGGAGAATTGTAGCCGTAATCATTATAATTTTAGCGATGGTTATCGGTTCTTCACTATACATCACCAACTGGTCAAGCAGACTGTGGAGAGACCTCCACAGCGCTAAGGAGCTTAGAATTGCCATATCAACAGACATTACAACGCTTGACATCAACTACGCTACGAGTGTTACCGACTTTGAGGTTCTTGGAAAGGTCTACGAAAGCCTATTTCGAATAGACTATGATCCAGTTGCAAAGAAGCTCACATACTCTAAGTGGCTTGTTGAGGATTATAAGCCCATTAACGATACAAACTGGCTCTTCATACTCAGAAGCAACATAAGGTTCCATAATGGAGAGGAGCTGACGGCGTGGGATGTTAAGGCAAGTATAGAAAGATCAGCGGCGGTGAGCCCCATAGGAAAGATGCTTCTTAGGGATGCACATGGACAGCCAATTATAGAGAGCATTATAGTGTACAATAGAACAGCGTTTATAGTAAGGTTGAAAAAGCCCTTCGTACCGCTCCTAGAGCACCTAGCACACCTAGCCGTTGCTATAATGCCTAGAGATGTAGCGGAGAAGTATAGGGATGGTAGAATAGATAGTGTAGCTGATGTTGTGGGAACAGGTCCGTACAGACTAGTGGAGTACGTGCGGGGGCAGCACGTAAAACTTCAACGATTTAATGAGTACTGGCGTCGTGAACCGCGCATCGAAAGCGTGTTATATATGATAATAACAGATCCGAGCACTAGAGCTGCTGCTGTAGAGACTGGTCAGGTGGATATAGCTGTTGGGATAGCCCCAGAGATGGCCATCCGATTAAAGGAGAGGGGTCTTCAAATACATAATGAAACTGGGGTTAGATTCGTAATAGCAGCCATAAACGTTCAGAAGATCTCTGATGTAAGGATTAGACAGGCCATGAACTACGCAGTTGATAGAAGGGCTGTTGTGTATAGAATGATGGGAGGTTTTGCAGTGGTGGCGCAGAGTA
Organism: Ignisphaera sp.; assembly: GCA_025058535.1. Classification (GTDB taxonomy): domain Archaea; phylum Thermoproteota; class Thermoprotei_A; order Sulfolobales; family Ignisphaeraceae; genus Ignisphaera. The sequence goes on from JANXEL010000053.1 coordinate 5,255, forward strand.
TAGTATCACCGATATTCCCAGGGCATGCGCAGCTGGAGAGCTACAGCTACGATCCTGAGAGGGCGAGAGAGCTAATTGAGGATGCAGGTGGTTTAAATAGAACGCTTACGCTTGTAGTCTCAACCCGCAGTCCAAAGGATGTAGAGCTTGCACAGGTGCTGCAAAGTTATCTCTCTGCAGTTGGTATAGATGTTGAGATCCAGACCATGGAGCACACAGCATTTCTGAAAAAGGTGTTTACGGAGCACGACTTTGACTTAGCTATATACGGCCCTTCACCATCCTCGCTATACTACGGGCTAACGTACTGGAGGTCTGGGGCAGCACTCAATGCACCCCTCTACAGCAATCCCGAGGTGGATAGGCTTCTGGATGAGGCTGCTAGAGAGGGCAGCAGGGAGAGGCAGTACGAGCTGTACAGAAGGGTGCAGGAGATAGTATGGCACGAGTGTCCAGCTATATGGCTATACTACGAAAATATAATCGTAGCTACGAGGCCTGGAATAGAGGGGCTGAAGATCCTTCCCTTCCAAATGCTCATCTTAGATGGTGTATCTGTTAGGGGCTAGGGCATGCCCTTTTTGAGGGCTGCTGGAAAGAAGATACTCATCTACACACTTCTTTTCCTGATCATAGTAGCATTTCTACATGTGTCAGCCAGGCTTATCCCTGGGGATCCGATTACGGTTATATACGGCGAAATTGCCGAGGACGCTGCCGCTAGGTATGCTCTTGAACGCAGACTCGGTCTTGATAAACCTGTGTACATGCAGCTCTTGATGTACATAGGGAATATCCTCTCCGGCAACTGGGGGAAATCGATATACACCGGGGAGAGCGTTATTTCATTGATATCGAGAGGCTTCATATCATCACTGAAACTCGCTCTCCTTTCAACAGTGCTGGTACTAGCCATATGCAGCCTCCTGCTCTATGCAGAATTTGTGCATAGTCTAAGTAGCAGAGCGCTTCAGGTAGCGACATCACTGCTCAGCTCTATGCCCACAGCCATGTGGGGCGCTGTACTCATTCTACTCCTGACTTGGTTTAAACAGCCTGTGATTGTTGGCAGCATTCTACCTCCACTAATAGTCCTAACCATTGTGGGAGCTGGGCTTCTATACAAGGTGTTTAGATCAGCTCTAGAGTACAGCTACCAACAGCCATTTGTAGAAACCTACGTAATGATGGGGTACAGCAGGAGGTACATATTTTTGAGAGCTCTAGGCTACTCGGTTCCAACAATCCTCTCGGCAGTAATGTATCGGGCGGGGCTAATTATAGCTGGTGCTATAGTTGCTGAAACTATGTTTATGTATCCAGGCATGGGATTCATATTCTATACAGCACTATCATCTAGAGACTACCCAGTCTTAATTGGATGGGGGGTTGCTGTTTCAGTAACCCTGATCTGCATAAACCTTGCGGTTGACCTCCTCCACAGTGTAATTGATCCAAGGGTTGCTGGCAGTGAACAATAGGCTAGCTTCAGTGGTCGTAATATCGATGCTCGTCTTGTTGCTAGCTCTAATCGACAGGCTCACCCCATATAGATATGATGATGAGGTGAATCTGGATGAGAGGCTTCTACCACCCTCGCCAAAGCACCTACTTGGAACAGACTCGCTTGGAAGGGATGTGCTTACTAGGCTTCTGCACGGATTCAGACTCTCACTAGCACTATCACTTCTATCCATAGCTTTATCTGCAGCCGTAGGCTCTCTCATAGGGATTTCATCAGCCCTTTCCAAACCCATTCAAATTGTTGTAGATCCTCTATTCAGCTTTCTCTACGTAGTCCCATCAGTGATCGTAGCAGCTGTAATTGCCTTTACAGTGGGATTCGGACTCCATGTAGTCGCTATAGCAATAGCGCTAAGACTCCTCCCAGTATTCTACAGAATTGTGAGAACTGTAGCACTAACGGTGGCTGTACAGCCGTACATAGAGGCCGCCAGAGCTATGGGTGCATCACTTCTGCATATAGTGCTTCACTACATAGGTAGGGAGGCTATGCGTACAGTAGCAGTTCTATCCATCTACAGTTTTCCTGAGGCACTCTCAATGGAAATCTCCCTCAGCTTCATAGGGCTTGGAGTGCAGCCACCGACACCCTCTATAGGTGGAATGCTCGCAGAAGGTGTGAGGTATGTAGCAGTAGCACCTCACATCATACTACCACCAGCAGTGGTCGTGTTTGCAACAATTCTGGTGCTTGATGTTGTTGGAGAGGAAATTGAGAAATATAGAAGGGAGCGAACTCTAATCTAGTGCACTGCTGGCGGAGCATGATCTAGAGACCCCTATAACAATGAAATCCATGCAGGGTAGCTCCATTAACATGGAAGGGGTGTCCCTCTTAGATGAGGGGATCCACATATCTCTGCAACTCTTTCTATAAATCCATTATACTAAAGTGTCTGGATGGTAGACCGCGTTCAATGGTTTGATACTATTTCAAACACGCATGCATCGCGTTGATCGAATTGTTAATAATAGTGCTCACTAAGTTGGTTGGATTAAGGAGCATCTGTGTTTATCATAGGGGTGCTCTCCTAAGTTCACCGTGCTGGAGTACGTTTTTAGCACCACCCTTAATGAGCATGGAGAATCATTTGCGTTGCCAGAGCTACTTCTATTTGGCTTAATAATATTGATAGCTGCAGGTGGTTGTTCAGTTATACTGGGGTCCACATGATGATGAATGTTGCACAGGACAGAGTCTCTCCCCATCAATGGACTCAAGCAAAAAGCCTCTACCTGTGAATCAGTTTGTAGGTTTCTAATCCCTCTCACTATAACAGTTAGTGAGGGAACCTAAATAGTACCACTGTGTAGGTCTAAGGTTCTAAACTCAGATCCCTGTTAAATGCTTGATAAAAAGTGCCTGAATACTGTTAGAAAGAAGGTGAGGGCTAAAGATGCCTAGGGATAGAACGATTACCTATAATTCTGTAGGGGATGATTATAGTGAAAGCAAATCCGTAAGCGGAATACTGGGGTTGACAGCACGGATTAGAATTTGTGAATGCAAAGCCCACAGGAGTTTTCACCTATTTAAGATGGGGAAAATCCTTAAAAATGGTTAAGAGAGTAATTGAAGAGAAGTGTAGACATTTAGCACTTCGTGGTAGGCTGTGATGAGCTTTCGGTCGCTGTGAATTTAATAGATGTGCTGTATTCCTCCCTCTGAGCTGAAGCACCAATCCCTGGAGGCTAGCATATCTCAAAGGCCACAGCGCTTCCTCTGTAAGCTCTTCACTGATTCAATTTTTAATTTGAATTGATTTTTGCAAAAGAGTTTATATAGTTTTTCGTAATCGTATTTTGAAATTAGACGATCAGAAAGTTTACTATCCCTCTAAACATTCTCTCTTCATTGAGAGTGTGGATCCATCTATGGAAGTGTGTGGTTATGGGGAAAGTACTCATTTCTGAGACCCGTGACTACTTTCTAAAAGATGGTGAGAAGTTCTTCTATCTAGCTGACACCTGCTGGAGTGCCTTTACCAATGCTTCAATTGATGAGTGGAGCTACTATCTAGAGTACAGAATGATGCAGGGGTTCAATGCACTTCAGATAAATGTTCTTCCTCAGCACGACAGGAGCTCCTCAAGCAACTACATGGATCCATTTGAGGCTGCTTCAGATGGTGGGTGGAACTTTGGAAGGAGGAATGAGAAGTACTTTGATAGAGCTGAGAGAATGGTTGAGTTAGCTGTTAAGAAAGACTTTACCCCCGCTCTAGTGCTTCTCTGGTGCAACTACGTTAGGGGTACATGGGGTTCCAGCATAACACCGTCGAGAATAATTCCAATTGAGTACGTAGAGGATTATGTAGAGTACGTAGTGGATAGATTTGGAAAGTACAACCCCATCTTCATAGTGAGTGGGGATACCAACTTTGAAACAAGTGAAGCAGTAGAATACTACACCAGAGCGCTGGAAATTGTAAAGAGGAGGGCACCAAATTCCCTAACCACCATGCATCTAATGGCAGGGCTGACCCTTCCAGATGTATTTGTGAGGTCACAAAATCTCGATTTCTACATGTATCAATCAGGTCACAGTAGAGAGAGACAGACACTACCATTTGAGCTTGCCCAGAAGCACTACAGTATGCCTATCAAGAGACCCATCATTAATGGTGAGCCCTGCTACGAGGGGCATGCACACAGTGGAAAGTATGGGAGATTCAGCAACTTTGATGTTAGGAAGGCTATATGGCAGAGCCTACTATCAGGAGCTAAGGCTGGAGTATCCTATGGTGCCCACGGTATATGGAACTGGCATGTAAAGGGAAGTAGATTTATGGGGGAGGCATTCTCGGGAGAGTCATACGATTGGAGAACAGCGCTGGGGTTTCCAGGAGCATTTGATGCAGTATTTGCAAAGTGGGTATTTGAAAGATACAACTTATTTGATATAGAGCCTGCAAATGATAAGCTTCTATACAACACAGGTTCAGAGATTAGAGTCTCCATGTCTAAGGATAAGATAGTGGTCTACACACCGTACAACTGGAGCATAAAGTTGAAAACAAATGGAGAGACATACAGATGGGATGGAATAGAACTTGCATCTAGAAGAGTCTTCAAGCCAAGGATAGAGATCTCAGGGGATTACACCATAATAAAGATGTCTGAATTTAACAGCGATCTCCTCATAATAGGCACTACTACATAGAAATGCAGACCTTTCATTGAAATGCTGTTCACCACGGGCTTTCCAGGCGCACAACCAGTTATGCTATCTAAAAATAGAATTTGGATAGAGTTTCGGCTGTCCATCCAATCCCGCTGCAAGGTGTGTGCCGAAGATTACGATAGCTCTACACGAACGCTTCTGTGGATGTAGTAAGGTTCTACAGATAATCTGCAGATATGGGCACAGGTGCTAACAGTGTGGAGTAGTACTGCCACCTTGTTTTCTCCTCTTCTGATTAATTGCTCCGGTATATAGAATTCCGTCTGAGGCCCTTCATCAGCGTACCTCCCTATGAGCTGCCCATTAAAGTACAGTAGAGCTCTGAAACCAGATCCTCTAATGGTTATCCTCAGAGGAGCTACAGCGTTTTCCTCCCCTTCTATATACACTCTTCCCCTCAACCACACCAACCTTCCCATAGAGTTCTCCATGTATAGAGGTAGCTCAACCAACTCCCATTTACTATCATCGTAGTCCTCTCTGTACCAACCATTAGCTAGACCCTCTGTATACTCCTTAACTCTCCACACCCCATCAACAGCGTACTGGTACCTCTTGATTAATGGAGCAAGCCCGGGAGTCCGCTCAACAGCAATAGCAATTTCGTTCTCCCCTTCCACAATGTGGTCCGTAATGTCTACAGGCCCTATATACACACCAACAAATCTCTTATTTATGAATAGAAGTGCCCTTGGGTAGTAGTTACTGTACATAGCTCTGCTGAGATCCAGTATGTATCTACCAACCTTTTTATCGATATAGAGGCTGCTGATGTACACTCCTGGAGATGATATCACCTCGACGTGCTTCACACCTCTGCCACTCTCAAGGTTTAGAAGTACATCCTCTACCTCCTTTGGATTGCGTAGAAAACTGGACATGCTGAACTCTACTCCATATTTCGGTGTGTACTCTACGTATCTCCAGCTATCCAACAGCTCCTCACCGATCCTACCAATATACACCCTCCCTACAATTCCATTCGGCGTGTATATCAGGCCATCATTAGGATGCCCCGTTGATTCAAGAATTATATTAAGCCTATTCTTACCCTCCTTCAGTAGCAGTGATACATCAGCTTCCAAACTGTGGTAGCCTGAGCCTATGGGAGTTCCATTAAGTTCAGCTGTGATGTAGTCATTGAAGTAGTTTATGTACATTATTGCATCCTTTATAGAATCCAAAATCTCTCTATCGAGATCAAATTCGATAGAATATACTGCATACCCGTTGAACAACATCCCCAACTCCTCAAGCGGCTTTCCAGCTTCCGTAGTACCACCACCCTGTGGAAGAGCCTCTGTAGAGCTTCTCCAACTGTTATCTACAGAGATAACCACTCCCCTTCCGCTGCCATCACACCCATTAATATAGAACCTGTACACCAGACCGTATACATGCTCAAGCGGAACCTGCTTACCAGCCACTGTAGCACGTGATAGCGGCTTGAATGACACCAGTGTTACATAGCCGCAGCTATTTTCATCAAGCTCGAGCTCCACTATACTTCTTCCATCTACCGTTGAAAGTCTTCCTACAAAGTATATGTTGGATATTAGTATCAGTGGAGGTCTCTCATCATCTATGTACCACGTTCTATTAGCTCTGGATCTGGAGACAGCAATAATGTAAAGTCTGCTTGATCCGGATTTCAGTACGGCGATTCTATCACTGCTATCATGTATGCAGCTCACCACCACCTTCCCGGCATCTAGTCTGGATACAACTACACCATCCGTGAATTCTATCTCTAGAGGTTCGCTAGCCTCTACACCCACCTCGCCAAGTTCGAGAGCATCACCATACACTATCACCACAGAATTACCATCAACGGTTTCCATCAACAAGGGTTCTGAGGAGGTGTAGAGTATTTTGAATGGTGTCCCACTGAGTCTATAGTTCAGCAGAACTATCTTTGCGTTTCTTGGAGGAACTCTGATGCTGCCAATAAGTGGATAGTGTTCGCCTCTATAGAGCACCCTCGTATAATGGGGAGATTCAGATAGATTTCTCAGAACAACTACAGCCTCACCACTCTCCCCAACTCTAGCAAAGGCCTCGATATTACCAGAAACCGCAACTGCACCATCAACAGGCCTTGTACGGCTTATAAGGTCGTGGAACGTTTTTACAAATAGCGCCACCCTCTTTATCCCGTAGTACCTCTGCGAGAGCTCCCCCCATTCCCTAATTGCAGCCTCGTAGTCATAGGTCGTCGTTATGTACTTTCCTGTGTAGTAGCCTGGGTTTGTACCTCCATGAAACATGTACACGCTTATCCCGTTTATACCCATGGCTATGGCACTCTTAATTAGCGTCTCCGTCCACTCTGCCGGAAAGCTTCCCCTATTAGTAGGTAGAGGTGCTCCAAAAGTCGAAAACCATCCTCCCTCCAGCTCCATAAATACTTTCGGCCTTCCAGGCTGTGTGGTGGTGTACCTCCTAACCTTACTGTCGAACTCCCGCACGCTCCATGGGGGAGGGTAGTCATCTATGGTGTTTACTATCGGCGTCTCCTCTACATACCAGTCCTCGTTGGTTATAATCGGTATGTCTCTGATGTACCTTCTGGCAATCTCATAGAGCCTCATGAGATATGGTGCATCCCCCCAAAAGTACTCGTTCTCGATCTGGAGAAGTAGCGTAGGTCCACCCTTCGGATATGTGGTTCTTTCTATAATAGGTAATACTGTTGAGTACCACTTCTCGCTATACCTAATATAGTCTGGGTCGAGCGATCTGAGTGTATGTGACTTTTCATACAGCCAGTTTGGATGACCACCACTATCCCACTCCGAGCATATGTAAGGACCCGGTCTAGCTATAAAGAACATGCCGAGCTTCTTAACCAACTCTATGTATCCCAGTAAATCCCTACTAAAGGCTTTTGACTCATAGGGTGATTGGGGGTGCTCATCACCAAAGAGGATCCTGCCCTCCACCGGCTCATGCCAATTCCACGGAATATAGCTGGCAATGCAGTTCAGACCAGCTCTTCTAGCCTTTAGCAATCTATCGGTCCACACACCCTTGGGGACTCTGAAGTAGTGGATCTCGCCACAGAATAGAAAAACCTTACTGCCACCAACAGTAACGAAACCGCTATCGTAACCTACACTTAATATACCATCCATTTCCAGCCCCTCCACACAATCTACATACCTATTATGCTTCTAAAATTTAAACCTTGCACCGGATAAACTGGCATACAAATTCAATTTAATTGTTACCTAGAGATTAGAACCTCTTCTACAAAGCGCTGAGAGAAAATAGACCCAGTCAGCACAAACAACAACTCTAAGTGTTGATAGAACTAGCACCTAAATCATTAAGGATACCCCAAGGAATTCCAGAAGGTAGTTGAATGATGGTTGATTATTATAATCCTTCACCCCTATCAGAAATCTGTATCTGACTCAATTCAAATTACATGGACAGTGCTATCTGAAATTCATAGCATTGTTAAACACAGGTCCTCACTCTAGACATTCTATTCCCTACCTATTAGAGATAACCCATGGCATGCTGCTCTCATTCTCTAGCTGAAAGAGTGGTAGATGAGTGGTTGCTTGAGGCTGGTGTTAAGTGTGTAGAAAGGAACATTGTGTAGTGTTGATGGGGTCGCAGATGAGCTCACTATAAATTGCTTACTCAATTGATAGTGCATCTATGCTTATGGTTGGAGGGCTTGGAGATTTTCAACGGTAATACTATTACAAGTAGCTGTACCTACTAGAGTATTGTTTCTACAAAATGAGGGAAGGTATGTTGCTTTGTGAAGGTACTAGGTGATGTAGCACTGGAATTGATGCACAATATGTGCAGATTTTTCCTTTTCTGGGGTGAGGGAAGTTTTAGGCTTGCTTACAGCTATAAAGATCCCAGCTGTAGGGAGGCTGTGAATGTACTAACCAGCTTCATACCCACTAGGCTGATATGTATGGAGATGAACTCCTCTCCACATTTATAGTGCTCTACGGAATGGTGTTGTTCCATCACATATGTAGTTTTTTGTGTGGAGGTGTGGAAAACCTTCTCTGCAAGTTGCGAACCCAAGCCCATACCCTTCTACCATACTTTTTAGCTCTGCCATGAGTCTATACCTTAACTGCCTAGGAAGGTAGAGATAGCCATGCATCCTCTCACCAGTATCTATGTACAGCCTCTTCCACAGCCTCTCGGTATCCGGAAAGGCCAACGCCAACCTCTTTAGACTATCGTACCTCGCCTTGTAGGTGGATACTGTTATCTGCTTAGCCCCAGTCTCAACAAATTTTCCAATCATACTCTTGAGCTCATTCAAATCATCATTCAGACCAGGGATTATTGGATCGATTCTCACTGTTACATATAAGCCGCATTTACTCAGCTCCTCAACCACCCTAACTCTATCAGCTGGCTGAGGAGCAAATGGCTCCAAAAGCTTTGCCACACTACTACTAAGCGTAGTTATGGTTACTGCAACCGAGACTCTATCTCTGTACTTCTCAAGAGTATGGATGTGGTTGGACAGCAGTGAGGTCCCCTTGGTTGCTATTAGAATTCTGTGGCCCCTACTAAGCAGCAGCTCTATAATTTTAGAGGAGTAGCCAAGCACACCATCCATAGGCTGGAACGGGTCAGTGCTAGAGGAAAGCTCAATAGTACTACCAGGTGGAATGAGTAGCGAATCCCTACCGACAACCTCCAGAATACCTCTCTTCACCCTGGGGCTGTAGAACCTCGGCACATAGCCTGAGACATAGCAGTAGAGACATCCGTGGCCACACCCAGTATAGGGATTCAGGCTCCACTTCGGTGGGCAAGTGCATAGAGGGGATCTCCACGGATCGAACGGCTTAATGTATCTAGTGCTAACCACAATACATCACCTCTGCGGAGATTTGCTGAGCCATAGATTTTACATTCAATTACAGCAGCATACACAAAGTGTACACCCCCTCCTCACAAGCTTTACACAAAATCTCGATTAAAAACTACTCTGCATGCAAAGCTATAAAAGTGTGCTACTGGATGGCCAGCCCTGAAAGGGTCTTGGGTATTGCTCGAAATCGCATTTCCATCCAAACTCTCCACCCCTTAGTAGCGTAGAATGAGAGCTGTAGCTAAACGTACATTTCACTCCATTACTTTGATGTCTTGTCTCATTCGAGCGATCCCTCCTGGCAATAAGAATGTGAATCCTGGCCGTCTGTGTAGACCTCAGCAATAGTCTGGAATTCTAGGCTCTCTGGAACTGAGTGTGGATCGAATGTAAGGAATCTGCATCAATTTGTGGACAATGCTGAGCTAGAGCAGCTCTAGTTCTTTAGCAATTTCCTCAGCCAGACCCCCAACCCCTAGCCTTGCCCATATCGAGCAAGTTCCCTCCATTGACACCATGCAGGGACCTATAGGAGTGCTGGGGGTGCAGCCTCTCATGAACAGTGGGCACTGTGTAGGTTTTATTCTACCAATAATAACTTCTCCACACCTACAGCCTGGTGGAAGGTCGTATCTCCAGCTCTCCGGTGTCAAATCCCTAATATCATACTCCTTAAAGGCATCGTACCTACCGTACCTGTCTCTAAGCCTTAGACCACTCTTTGGTATGAAGCCAATGCCTCTCCAGGCATCGTCAACAGTTTCAAAGATGCTGGCTATTAGGCCTTGAGCTCTTTGGTCACCATCCCATGTCACCATCCTAGCGTACTCGATAATTGTCCTGGCCTCACCTCTACTGAGCTGTCTCAGAATCTCTGCTATAGATATGAGGACATCTATCGGCTCAAATCCAGATACCACCACCGGAATTCCAAACCTTTCAGCAACAGGTGCCCACGCCCTGCCCCCTACTATTGTTGATACATGGCCTGGTGCTATCACACCCATTACAGGCGGCTCTGCTGCAGTCTTCTCTCTGAGTGCCTCTATAGAGTAGAGCATAGCTGGAGGTGTGAGCTTAACAAGGCTCAAAATCTTCAGATTGTTCGGTACAAGCCCCCTGTCCACTGCGTGCGCATAACCCGGTGCCACTGTTTCGAAACCTATACCTACAAACACCGCATCCCTCCCAACATCCCTCGCACTGGTAATAGCATCGAGTATGCTGGTCACTATCCTCACGCTACCTCCCAGCGCTCTTGCATCGCTAAGGGAGCTGGCTCCCCTTACGGCTCTAATACTCCTAAGCCTATACACATCCCCATAGGTATACACAACCACACCATCAAGAGCTAGCTTTACAACCTCCTCAATAAAGTAGGAGGGTGTAACACAAACCGGGCACCCAGGACCTGCAACGAGTTCTATGTTGGGCGGCATTAGGCTGCGTATCCCAAAGTGTGTAATAGTCCACTCATGTGTACCGCAGAAATCCATTATCCTGTACTTGAAGTCTCCACCATACTTCTTCTCGACATCTAGAGCTAGAGACCTAATCTTTGAAGCAAGCTTCCTAGCAAGAGGTAGATTGTTTCTAAACGAAGCTACTAGCCCTTTAACTGTGCTGAGAGCTGCTTCGTAGTCCCTATCCATGGGCTTCGACCACAAGAGGCTCTATGACTAGCAGTACTAACCGACCCTCACCATACTCTCTAAGAATACTTATAAGCCTCCAATGCTCTCAGTACCACCCTTAATGAAGGTGAACTGCAGATTAGCTGCATGTAGAAGGTGCTATTATCTGTATCCTTTTAAACGGCACACACTTAATGCTACTCTCAAGTAGAGCTTCCATAAGTGAAGATCTGAGCAGCGTAGTTAATAAGATGATTGGGAATCGTATTAGATACACATCGGTTCTCAAAGTAGTGGTGGACCTCATTGGTGTCGTGGATATGCGAGATGTGTTGAGAGCTTCTGCGGCTGGTTGCACCATGCCTTAGACATTCACTTGAACAGGTAGTAGGTGCTGGTCACCAAAGTCTACATCCAATCCGCTTCTGACCCACCATCACAATGCATGCTATCGCTATACTGTGAGCGAATTTATAAACTTCTGCCAACCATTTTCAGCTGGAAAACGCTTTGGTGTTCCACCATGGTTACCTACATGGATTTTGAGTTAATGCACTCAGCTGCCAAGCTTGTTAAGGATGTGATGAAGGTGTCAGCTGGAGAGGAAGTTGTTTTAACTGCCGATACAGCTAGTGATTGGAGTGTTGTTGAGGCAACCGCACGGGCTGTAGCTATAGTTGGTGCTAAGCCTGTTATCTTTTTGCACCAAACCCCAGTGGGGGTGGGTAGAGCTGCGGATCCATACCTTCCCGTAAGAACACTTACAGCCGTACTAACCTCTGCTGACACATGGATTGAATACAATAGAAACTGGCTCCTCTACTCGACACCGTACTGGAGGGCTATGGAGGTCGGAAAGCTTAAGTACATATGTTTAGTTGGAATGCACGCTGACATGATGGTGAGAACTATTGGTAGAGTTGATCTAGACGCAATGTATGCATTCCAGAGGAAACTTGCTGAGGTAACCAGAAGGTGCAGATACATGAGAATAACAACACCGGCTGGAATGGACGTTGAATTCGAGAATGACTCTGAAAGACCGGTTCTCGTTGAGGGAGAGGTGCAGGGACCTGGGGAATACATGCTGTTTGGACAGGTGGATTGGGCACCTATAGAGGATAGCATAAATGGTGTTATAGTTTTTGATGGCTCCGTATGGCCACCTGAGGAGCTAGGTGTTCTAAAAACCCCGATAAAGCTGTTTGTAAGAGATGGAGTTGTACATAGAGTTGATGGAGGGTGGGAGGCTAAGTACTTCGAAAGATGGCTGAGATCATTCAGTGATGATAACATGTTCAGAATTGCCCACATTTCATACGGTTGCAACCCTGGTGCAAAGCTCAGTGGCAACATACTGGAGGATGAGAGAGTGTGGGGTGTTGTTGAATGGGGGTTAGGTGCACAGTCCTCAACATTTAGAGGAAAACTCGGTTCGTCTGCATCACATACAGATGGTGTGTGTATGAATCCTACTGTGATTGGCGACGGTGAGAAAATTATCGAGAATGGGGACTACGTCCACCCGGACCTTACAGAGCTGGTCTCCAGGCTCAGAACTGCAAAAAGACGATAGTGTGAAATTAGTAGGGCTTTGTGAGCCTGTTGAATAAGTAGATCTTGCTGTGCTTAAGCCCTAGCCTCACAATAGACTCAGCCATCTTCAGTGTGACAATAGTAGGATCTACAACCGGAACTCCACTTACCCTTGAGAGTTCCTCAGCGAGACCTATAAACCCTCCACACCCAAGGACCACAACCTCAGCACCATAGCTCTCCACAGCCCTTCTTATTTCGCTAAGCAGAAGCTCTCTAACCCTACCCACATCCCTTCTGATGCTGAGCACTGGAACCTCTATACCTGATGTGTAGATTATCCTCTTTTCTATACCCAGTGCAACGGCCCTTCTATAGTATGCAACCACAGAGTTCCTACCTGTAGAAACTACCGCTATACGGTACCCCAGAAGAAGGGCCACCACCATAGAGGTCTCACCGATGCCGAGAACAGGTATCTCCGAAATCTCTCTCGACGCCTCTAGACCAGGATCATCAAAGCAGTTGATTATAACTGCATTGAACCCCTCCCTGTTGGCCTTTACAACCTCTCCAATGACGTGAGGCGCAGCTAGATCCCTATCATATTCGCACTCAATAGCTGGTGGTGCACCAGGCAGGCTCTTCACCACAACCTCCACATCCTCTGGAAGCACTGCCCTTGCAAATCGAAGCACATGCTCATTCCACTCGGAGGTTGACACCGGATTTATTATGAGGAGTCTATAACCAGAGGCCATAGGTATCACCATCCCCTAGCTCTCGGACTGTAGAGACCTAGCCTCACCATGGTCTCAGCCATCTTCACAGCGGCTCCCGCAGGATCGATAACAGGTCTGCCTACAGCTCTCCCAATGGTATCAGCCATACCTGCTAGACCCGTGCACCCAAGGACCACAACCTCAGCACCATTGTCCACACTCTTTTTAGCAGCTTCAATCACCGCCTCTTTCGTTCTCCCCAAGTCCTCATCAAGCTGAAGAACTGATAGCCCTATTCCCCTAATTGATGTTACGTAATCTCTGTAGCCAAGCTGGTTAATCCTGTCCTCAATCATCCAGAGAGCCTCACCTCCAACGCTCACAATAGCTATTCTCCTGCTGAGTATCGATGCTATGGCTAAGGAGGACTCACATGGCCCCACTACAGGTTTCCTAATCATCCCCCTCAAGAGATCCACTGCAGGATCTAGGAAACAGTTGACTATAATGGCATCGAAGCCGCTGTGGAGCTCTAGAGCTCTATCAACCACCATGGGAATGACCTCCGCGTGGCTCTTAGGGCTTTCAACGCTCGGAGGACCCCTTGGAAGAGATATCACATCGACTTCCGTGCCCTGGGATGCAAATGAACTGTACAGCCTTTTATCCTGCTCATCCCACCTCGAGTGTCCTACAGGATTTATCACAAGTATCCTCATAGACCAAACCTCTTCACAAGCTCTTCAACAGGTACATAGCTGTAGTCAAAGCCGAAGTGTCTAGGTCCGAATAGATCTAAACCCTTTGGAGACCTCCATACATCTGGAGCCTTTGCAGCAATGACGTGAATTCTATCACCGATCTTCAGCACTGTGTTTGTTATAGGCTCACCATCATCTCTAGTGAAGATTATTAGGTCTGGGGCCATAACTATGGGCTCACCATCTATCCACGCCATGAGATGCTCATTCTTTATCCACGTCCTAAGCACTCTACCACCCAGTCTACCGGAGCCCCTGACACGCGTTTCTCCAACGAGAAAGCCACCTTCATCCCTCCAGCTATACTCCTCAACAGTCCCCTCGAATATCTTCCATCCACCGAGGGAGTCAACAATGGCTTTAACAGGATCTCTACCAACAGCCCTAGCCTCTCTAACAGCTCTACCCACCTTTAGACACAGTGAAATTGTTCCCCGTACAACTGCCTTTTTAGCATCGCTTACAGTGAGTGGAGTGTCAACAACTGCCACAAACCTACCCGATAGAATTGATAGGTGTCTAGCCATAGATTCATAATCGTCTACATCTGCATATTTTTCAACAATCACAATATTGCCGGTTGGGGTAACCAGAACCGAGGGATACATGGGCAGGTTGAAGATGTGAACAGTATTTTGGTGAAGCTCCGGAGCAGCTCTCCCCAAGAGATCACCATCCACCACTGGTATACCGAGCTCCGCCGCAATGCGAATGGCCACAGCAGTATTGCCACCGCCAAGCTCTGTGGCAACAGCTGCTGATACCCTCTTGCCCAGAACTCTCGACATGATTTTAAAGGCCTCCCCAATAGAATTGGTGATCCTTACAGGCTTTCTTATTTTGGCAGTAGGTGCAATTGTCCCCACATAATATGGTGAAACTATAATGCTGTCCTCTGGAAGCTCATCGATATCAACAATGGTGATCTCCAGCCCTCTCTCAATAAGCTCCCTAAGCATACTGAAGCCCTCAGCAGGACTTCCACCACCACCAGTGCCCAGCACTGTTGCTCCCATTATCATATCACCAGCTTCCTCCAGCGACTTTATGGTAAACATTCTCTACACCCTAGGTTGTAGTGTTTGAATGCACTAATATTTATACTAATGTGTTCAAATAGGCTATAACCTCAACATGAAATAAACACTGGTTTAAACAGATAGTGCTGTTATTGCTGTGTAAACACTGATAAACATTTTTAAACCAAGATACTGCAGCTACCTAGATGGGATGAGAAAGATGAGGATCTTCAGGTATGGCATATCGAGAGCGGTATTGGTAATTATAATAGCTATAGCCGTTGCGGTGGGTGTTGTGGGCTACTACGCATTGGCCATAAGGGAGCAACCTCAGACTAGAAAGACCATGACCATATTTGCAAGCATATCTGAGATGACAACAGCAGATCCAAGCACAGAGTTTTCAAACTCCATTAGATGGCTTCCTCTGGTCTACGAGACTCTGCTGTGGTATGATCCAATAAAGAATGAATTCATACCAGCGTTAGCTGAAAGGTACGAGTCTAGAGATGATGGTATGACATGGGTTTTCTACATTAGAAGGGGTGCGAAGTTCCATGACAATACTCCAGTTACAGCACACGCTGTCAAGCTATCGATAGAGAGAACCATAGCCCTAGGTCAAGGGGCTGCGTTCATATGGGCTCCTGTTAACGAGATAGAGGTTGTAGACGACTATACGGTCGTGTTTAAGCTCAAGTACCCTGCGCCACTTAATAAGATTGCTGCCTCCGGATATGGAGCCTACATATTCAGTCCAAAGGTTGTTGAGCTGGCTGGTGCCAAGAATCTGACTGATCCAAAGGTGGCTGAGTGGCTTAACAGAGGTAATGATGCTGGATCTGGACCATATAGGCTGATCAAGTGGGAGCCCGAAACTGAGGTGGTGCTTGAGAAGTGGCCTGAATGGTGGGGGTGGAAGCTTCCGGGCTACCCTCTAAAGTCCGATAAAGCTCCTGATATATACATACTCAAAATCATTAAAGATGCGGTTACACAGGAGAGGCTGCTGCTGGCTGGGGATATAGATGTAGCCCAGTATGTTCCTCTGGAGGATCTGGAGAAGCTGAAGGGTGATCCAAAGGTACAAGTTGTTATCAAGCCGAGCTTCCAGAACCTTCTAATGCTAATAAACACAAAGAAGCCTCCTTTGAATAATGTGCTTGTACGGAGAGCTATAGCCCACGCCATACCATATGAGGATATAGTTAAGATAGCTAGATCGGGATTAGCTAGAATTGCAAGTGGTCCCATACCACATGGTATGTGGGGACACTTCGACAACCTAACCTACACCTACGACTTGGATCTTGCCAAGAGACTCCTAGCGGAAGCTGGTTATCCAAACGGTGTAGACAGGCCCCTTCTACTCGTTTACACAGCTGGCGATATATATGAGAAGAGAACTGCAGAACTGATAGCTGTTAACCTAGCAAAGATTGGTATAAACGTTGAGATAAGGCCTATGAGCTGGGAGGAACAGTGGGCACTTGCACAGAGAGGATGGGAGGATCCGGAGGCAGTACAGGACCTGTTCCTATTCTACTGGTGGCCAACGTACATAACACCATTCGACTTCCTGTACAACATGTTCCACAGCGAGAGCAAGGCGTTCAATCTATGCTATTATGAGAATCAGGAGTTTGAAAAGCTGATAATGGAGGCATCTGTTCTGGAAGGCTATGATCAGGCAAGGGCGCTAGAGATGTACTATAAGGCACAGCAAATACTTTACCGGGATGTTCCAGCTGTACCTCTATGGGACATGATATATGTGGAGGTTGGATCTAGGAAGGTAGGAAATCTTGACAAGGCTATTAATCCGGCATACCCAACAGCAGTATTTGCTCAAGTACTGAGCATCGAAGAATAGACTATATAGTGCAGCTGATGCTATGCGTACCATCCACATATTTAGCGAAATCGGACATCTATATTGTGAAAGTGTGTGGAGAGCGCACATGGTATGTATCGGTCTGCACACCAATAATGTACGCATCACTTATTTAAACTCTGTTTTGTTTATTATACACGTAATATGTTGACCATCCAAGGAGCTAAATAATGCCAATCAATAGAGAGTATATAATCAAGAGGGCTCTGTCTCTCGTATTTGTGGTTCTCGGAGTGGTAGTGGTAACCTTCATCATCACTAGGGTAATTCCAGCTAGACCTGAGCTTCTATGGACAGGTCCCCATGCAACAATTGAGCAGATAGAGCGTGCTAGAAGAGAGCTCCACTTGGATAAACCCATCCACGTGCAGCTGTGGCACTACTTTGTAGACCTGTTTTCAGGTAACTGGGGCGTTTCATGGAGGACAAAAATGCCGGTCCTACCATCCATACTAAGTTCCCTTCCAGCAACAATAGAGCTAGTGGTATCCGCCTTCATATTAGCTACAGCTGTTGGAATACCTCTTGGTATATCAGCAGCTATCAGAAGGGGAAGTGGTGTGGATAGCGTGGTAAGGATATTTAGTGTTGTTGGAGCCTCCACACCCGTATTCTGGCTAGCTCTACTTCTACAACTAGCATTTTGCAACTGGCTCGGTTTACTACCAGCTGCAAAAAGGGTTGATGAGTACATAGCTATCTCCACAGGTTTTAAGCCACTCACAGGCTTCTACACTATTGATAGCGTGGTCCAAGGCAACATACCCGTGCTTATAGATGTGTTGAGGAGGATGTTCCTCCCAGCAGTGGTCCTCTCGCTATATCCAATGTGCCTAAGTGCCAGAATGACAAGAGCTCTCACCCTAGAGGTTCTCAGCGAACTGCATGTGAGGAGCTCCATTGCGTGGGGCATTCCACGTAGTAGGGTTCTCTATAAATACGTTCTGAGAAATGTTATAGCTCCTGTTGTAGCATCCCTTGGACTATCGTTCGGCTACACCATCGTGGGTGCCTTTATGGTTGAGATAATATTTGTTTGGCCCGGTATAGGGTACTACACTGCTATGTCGCTCCTCAGCTACGACTATCCAGCTATAATTGGTTCTGTAATCTTTGTAGCGATCATATACTCTGTAATAAATACAGCTATAGATATACTTCACGCCACCATAGATCCTAGGGTGGAGCTCTAGTGGGTTTGAATGAGATTGCATCAGTGCTTAAGCTGATCAAATCAAATCCTCTATCGATGTTGGGCATAATCATAGTCGCTACCTTTATCGTAATTGGGGTGGCGTCTCCATACATAGCACCCTATCCAAGCGATGCCTGGGGCTATTCATATAACCTAGAGACAAGACTCCTACCACCGTCACCCAGATACCCATTTGGTACTGATGAGATGGGTAGAGATCTATTCAGCAGGGTGTTACTCGGCGCAAGATTCTCGCTAATCATAGCAGTAGGAGTTGTAAGTATAGCACTGGTGATAGGAGTTGTGGTAGGGTTGACTGCAGGCTATATGGGGGGATTCGCAGGCATGGTTCTAATGAGGTTAACGGACATGTTTCTAGCCTTTCCACCACTTCTACTTGCAATAGCCTTCGCAGCAACCCTTGGCAGAGGACTATTCAATGTAATTATAGCCCTTGCTCTCTCCTGGTGGCCATGGTACGCAAGGCTGGTCTACATCCAGGTAAACTCTGTAAAGAATCTGCCGTTCATCGATGCTGCAAGGATTATAGGGCTAAGCCCGGTCAAGATAATGTTTAAACACGTACTTCCCAATTCCATAACCCCGGTAGTGATCCAGGCAGCTCTTGACATGGGGTCAGCAGTACTTGAAGCTGCAGGGCTTAGCTTTCTGGGTATAGGCGTCCCTCCGCCAACGCCTGAGTGGGGGCTTCTCGTGAGCCAGGGATGGGCCCTCATAAATAGCGCATGGTGGCTAAGTTTCTTTCCCGGAATTGCAATTGTTGTAACAGTTGTGGGCTTTAACCTTCTTGCAGACACCTTTCAGGAGGTCATGGATCCAAGGCTCAGAAGCACGATGGTCATGAGGGGCATGTGATGTCTGGAACTGCAATTCTAGCCGTGAACGATCTGCATATAGACTATTATACGTTTGAGGGTGTTGTTAGGGCTGTTAGAGGTGTTTCGATAGAGCTGTGCAGAGGGGAATCCCTTTGTATAGTTGGTGAAAGTGGGTCGGGAAAGTCAACAATAGGGCTAGCCATTGTGAGAGCGCTGCCTCCAAACGGTATTGTTGCAAGGGGGGAGATTTTGTACAACAATGTAGATATTCTCAGGCTCAGCGAGGAGGAGATGTCGAAGAGGATAAGAGGTAAGGAGATATCTATAGTGTTCCAGGATCCTGCAGCTACATTCAATCCACTCTTCACCATAGGCGAGGTAATGCTTGATGTAATAGCTGCACAGCTCGGTGTAAGGGATAGGAGGAGAGCATATGAACATGGGATCAAGATGCTGAAGCTCGTTGAGCTTCCAGATCCTGAAAGGGTTATGAATTCATACCCTCACGAGCTAAGCGGAGGGATGCTCCAGAGAGCGGCAATAGCGGTAGCGCTATCTGCTAATCCAAAACTGCTTATAGCTGACGAGCCTACGACAATGCTCGACGTAACCATACAGGCCCAGGTTCTAGACCTCCTCAAGAGACTCAGAAAAGAACTATCATTATCAATGATATTTATAACCCACAATCTCGGAGTTGCCGCTGAGGTGTGCGACAGAATTATGGTTCTCTATGCCGGTACTATGTTTGAAGAGGGGTATGCGGACACCATACTCACAAATCCTATCCACCCGTATACTAGAAAGCTGCTTGAGTGCATTCCAAGGGCAAGCAGAAGGGTTTCAAGACTAAGGTACATACCTGGTTCGCTTCCTGATCTCAAAACACCTGTATCCGGATGCCCATTTGAACCCAGGTGCGATTACGCTACTAAGATATGCAGCGTATCTCCACCGCTTGTACGTGTGGTCGGCCATAGGCACAGGGTAGCGTGTCATCTAGCTCAGGAGAAAGGTGGGGTGTAGGTGCTTCTAGATATTCTGAGGCTTAAGATGTACTTTCCCATAAGAAGGGGTGTCCTGGGTAGGGTGATAGGCTACGTAAAGGCCGTGGATGACATAACATTTAGCATAAATTCTAATGAGGTGTACTCACTTGTTGGCGAGAGTGGTTCAGGAAAATCAACTGTTGCAAGATGTATACTCAAGCTCTACGAACCGACAGAGGGCAGAATTCTGTTTGAGGGCAGGGATGTAACCCGTACTAGAGGTCGCGAGCTTCTAGAGTACAGAAAGATGGTTCAAGCAGTCTTCCAGAACCCCTACCTTTCGCTCAATCCAAGAATGAGCATAGCTGATATTGTGGCTGAACCAATACTGGAACACACCGGTGTTGGCAAAGACGAGGCTTATAGAGCTGCGCTGGAGCTTCTCGAGAGGGTTGGAATATCAAGAGAGCTGGCCAGGAGATATCCGAGCAGCCTAAGTGGGGGTCAGGCTCAGAGGGTTGCTATAGCCCGTGCAATAGCCCTAAAACCAAAGCTTGTAGTGCTCGATGAGCCAACATCATCACTTGATGTATCCCTACAGGCCCAGATACTGAATCTTCTTGAGGACCTCTATAGCGAGTATAGGATGTCCTACCTCCTCATATCACACGATCTATCAGTTGTAAGGTACGTAAGCGACCGTGTTGGAGTTATGTATCTCGGTAAGCTTGTTGAGGAGGGCTATACAGAGAACCTCTTTGAAAATCCTCTGCATCCATACACCCAGGCACTAATTTCATCCATCCCAGAACCAGACCCTGCATATGGTAAGTTAAATAGGAGAATTACACTACCTGGGGAGCCTCCTAGTGCGGTCAGTCCCCCACCAGGCTGTAGACTCAATCCCAGGTGCCCCCGCTTTATGGATCTATGCAGAAGGGAGGAGCCTCCGGTTGTAGAAGTTGAAAAAGGCCACACGGTTAGCTGCTGGCTGTACGCTAAAGTATAGACAGTGCCGCTATAACCTTTGCATCGCTAACGATATTCTCGAGCCTAGCGTACTCATTTGGCTCGTGTGCTGTACTATCTATTGTAGACCAAACAGCTGCTGGTATTCCCACAGCTCTAAACACTGCGGCTACCGTTCCCCCACCGATTCCTACAATCCTTGCATCTACTCCTCTAAGGATCTTTATAACCTTCTTTAGCAGCTGAACTATTTCAGAGTTCGGATCTGTTGGCTTTGGTGCATCCTCCCTCTGAATAACCTCTATATCTATCTCTGGGTATTCATTCATTGCGTATAGCCTTTTAACCTCCCCAGCTATGCTGTACACATCTGAGAGCACATCATCTACCCTGTAGACCGGGAGTAGCCTGCAGTCAAAGGTGAACTCGTGATAGCCCGGTATTATGTTTGGAGCACTGCTGCTGTTGGTTGATGTAGTTGGTTCAAAGGTGCTTTCAGGAGGGTCGAACAGCGAATCTCTTGCAGAATACTTTTCGTGAAGTACTCTATCTAGCCTCTGTATAAGGTCTACCGCAATCCTATGGGCATTCAACCCCCTATGGGGAGTGCTTCCATGCGTCTGTCTACCCCTTACCCTGGCTCTAAACCAGAGGATGCTCTTCTCAGCGACCTCTATGCAGCTTCCATCTGGAGCTCCGTAGTCCGGCACGAGAGCCTGGTCACCAGGTTTGAATAACTCTGAATGATTCTCCATAAGCCACTTGATACCGTATCTACTACCGGTCTCCTCATCGCTTACAAATGCCAGTGCAACCGTTCTCCTAGGCCTTATGCCGAGATCGATGAGGGTCTTTACAGCGTAGAGGGAGGACACTATGGCCTGGCCATTGTCCTCAGCACCTCTCCCGTAGATTCTGCCATCTCTAAACAAAGGATTGAATGGTTTCGTTACAGTCCACTGGCTAAGATCTCCAGCTGGAACAACATCCATGTGACTCAGCACCCATGTTCTTGGAGCATCGCGATTCTCAGCATAGTAGTAAGCAATGATGTTAGGCCTAGCACCATTCTTAGCCCTGGGATCGCTGGCATTAAATACGTCTATCCTATCAAAGCCCCAACCACCAATAGTATCCAGAAGCAACTTAGCCTTGTCAAACTCTCCCTCGTACCCATAGTCGGGGCTGATAGCCGGCACACTGATCAAATCCATCAGAGTTCTAACCATCTCCTCCCTATACCTCTCTACAGCACTTGAAATAACCTGTAGCTTCTTCTCAAGATCCTCCATAGATGCCTCAGCCCAAAGTAGGGGAGGAAAAAGGCGCAAAAATAAGTCTATCCGACACCAATTACACTCACAGGAACGAATTTTTGCAAATCATATGAACGCCCCAGCTGCTATAGAACATTACACTTTGGAGAACACAACGTACTTTCAGGTCATTGGGACACAATTGGTTGATGCTTCATGCTAAGGTAGTTAGCCATAGTGTGCAGAAGATGGGGGTGGAAGTTTTCAATAGTAGTTGAATTAGAGAAAGGGTGTTTGACCACATCTTCTCGATACGCATCTCCCTCAGGTATGATCCCTAGGGATTCTAAATGTCTTCTAGCTAGCCTAAATAGATTAGACATCCTCTTTTCCAGAACACTAAGAACCTGCCAGCTACTAATCGTACAGTAGACTGCAAAGCTTATTCGGCACCCCATCTACTTACGTACTGCTTCGATGCGCACAGCCCAAAATGCTCTATGCTACCTCTTCCAACCTTTAAGAGTGCAACCTTCAGCTGAGAATCTCCATCACATCCTTGGCCTAACAGCGATGAATCTGATCTACCTAAAACAGTAGTTCTGCACGTGGTTCAGTATACCGGCTGGGTAGATACATTCAGCGATGCTGATTGAGTGCAGATCAAGAATAGATAGAGTGTTTTGTAGGGTTATTATGTATTCCAACGTGCTTGAAAATTAAAATCATGTGAAACTCTAGACAGGGTGCTAAGCATTTCTGTTTATTGCAATTCCGTGCAGCACCATAGAGGGCTAACGTGCAGCCTGTCAAGCAATAAACAGCTGTGCAGAAGTTTATTTTAACCAAATCGCTATTGCATCTAAATGAATAGGTGTAGATTTTGTCTAATGTCTTGTAAAATGGTTAAGTTTATTAGACTAATTCCCACCACCTTCCTAGGTGAAGAGCTTTGCCTATAGTTGTTGTATACACGTGGAGTGGAATTTCAAGTGAGGCTAAGAAGAAAGTAGTCTCCGGAATTACAAAGGTTTTTGAGGATATAGGCATTCCGCGTCATGCTGTTGAAATTATAATTGTTGAGACTCCCAAAGAGAATTGGGGTGTTGGTGGAGAGCAGGCAAGCGAAAAATTTAGGGATATAAAACCGCCGTAGCGTCCAATCATCTTCCTCATCAAACAATTGCTGTAGTAGAGGACATTCTAATTCGCCTTTCTCCTCCTATCGTGTTGAGCCTTTGCATCCAGTTCGTATGGCTATGTTTTGTACTCAGCTTCCTTCATGTATCTACACTTCTGAAGAGATTTACAGGGATTTCCTCTACCCTCCATCTTTTTGTCAACGTGCTGGATGATGCTATAAAAGCGATTTTGGCTAAAGGATTCTGGGACTCCCATAGATTTATTTTAACTATTTCTCAGCTAAGCTAATTACTAAGAGAGTGCTTATACACGAGTTTCTAAAGACTGTGTTTTCTTCACTAAATTTGGTGGAGATGTGGCGAACTCTATGGGTACAGAAGGTGGTCTAGCCTAACGTACTTCTTTGGAATCTCAGCCCTCACACCCTTTACAGGATCTACAACCTGGTTTATTCTAACATCGACTAATAGGCTTGAGAGCATGTAGGCCTCCTCAAATGGTGCATTGAAAGCTCTTGAAAGTATTGAAACTGCTTCCTCAGATGCTCTGTAGACTGCTTCATCTAAATCCCTTCCAAAGGTGATTATTGCGTATCTATCCAGAGTTTCAACAATTGGATAGTGCGGTCTTCTTCCCTTTATCAGACCTATTTTCACCTGAATCTCTCCAGAAACTTCAACAGCAGCTACGCAGAGCTCTCCATCAGCTTGAACTGCGTGTAGGTCTCCAATAGCTACAAGTGCTCCTTCAACAAAGACGGGTAGGTAGACCTTACTTCCAGCTGTTATCAGATTTACATCCATGTTACCTCCATGGTAGCCGGAGGTACCCGTAGGAATATCACCATCCTCAGGTGCCACGCCTATTACACCTATCATGGGCTTTACACCAATTTCTATATCATTGAAGAGGAGTCTTCCATTCTTAACCCATACAACTTTAGCTCTAGGTCTAAAGCTCCTATCGTGGAGTGCTCCAAAGCCAGGCGCAACTACTATAACGCCACGGTCTGAAACCTCTATGGACTCTATCTCAACAACAAGTGTATCACCTGCTTCAGCACCCTCTACATATAGAGGACCTGTAGCTGGATTGACCCTACTCCAGTCTATAGACTCTATTGGGGTAGCTTCATCAACTATCTGACCACCTAGAGCATCCAGGGTTTCAAAAACTACACTATCACCCGGTCTAGCCCTATAGCGAGCAGGGTGCCTTCTAGAAAAACTATACACAGTGTGGTTCCTCGGAATCCTGATCATGTTAAACAGCCTCAAAATAGTAGCTGTGAAGACCACACCTATAAAACTAACCGCATAAGTGGAGAGCACATGTATTGTGATCTGGAAGCTGCTGAACCAGTGCTTAGAAGAATAGCCTTTGTGGGAAACTCTGTTACCAAATTTAAGCTGCGTTGCACAGTAGTATGGGAGTAGATGATGTTAGCTGGGCCGGATCTGAATCTCATGAAGAGTAATCCCGCCCCCACTGATTCTATTAAAGCTTTAGCCTGACACCTTATATAGTAGCTGAAAAGCAAGACTCGTGTAGGGGCTAAATGGTTGGAGTCTTCATTGACATAGCTATGGAGGCCGCATTTGAGGGTTCTGCAAACTATGCTGGTGGTCTGGGTGTGCTGATTGCTGACAAGTTCTACACAGCTGGTAGAATTGGACTACCATACATTCTGGTTGTTCCCCTCTACCGAAAAGGGTATGTTGATTGGGAGAGCATTAACGGGGCTAAATACACTGAGGTTGCACATAGACACAGCCTCTCGTTTCTCTCGAAGCTAAGGTGTATAGGCAGCCTGGACGTTAGATCCAGCAACGGTAGGCTTATAGCTGAAGCTGAGCTGTATGAGTACACCTATGGTTCTGCAAAGGCTATACTCTACAGGGTAAAGAGGCCTGTAGTTGCTGCGAGGATGTTCAGATATTTATACAGGCACCACAACGATGAGTGTACATACTACATGGTAGCCGCGGCTGTATCCAGTGAGATAGTAAGGAGGATAGCTTCATCAGCAGAGGTTTCGGCTGTAGATATTCAGGAGGCCCATTTAGCCCTCACACCATACCTACTACCTAAGAGCATCAAAGTACGCTTCGTGACCCACACACCTGGTCCGTGGGGTCATCCAAAGCTCTGTAAAGAAGCTGGTGAAGTCCTCGGTATTTCACTACCTGATGTTAAGACAATGACTGAGGCTGCTATGGAGGTTTGCGAGAAGGTTTTCACAGTATCTAGGAAGCATTTTGAGGTAACTAGAATGGTCTTTCCAAGGTACGTCAATAAACTCACCTATGTAACGAATGCAATTGATGTAAAGAGATGGCAAAGAATAGAGAGTGATCCAGGCGATGCAGCATCGTTCTCCAAACTCCATCAGAATCTCAAGAATGAACTCACCACCATAATTAGGACGCTATCTGGAAAAGATGCTGGGGATAGAATGATCATATCGTGGTGCAGAAGGATCACCAGGTATAAGAGGCCGTACTTCGTTGAATGGCTGCTGGAGGAGGATATGGATCTAGATAGCGTATTTATAGTTACCTCAGGTAAGCCACACCCAAGCGATGAGTGGGGTAGAAGGCAGGCACAGCTATTTGCAAAATTCTCAAGGGTTATACCAAACTTCTACTTCCATCCAAGCTACGGAACAGATTTTGCATACTATACACTCTCAGGCTCTGACCTACTCCTGTTCACACCATTTAGCTGTTGGGAGGCCAGCGGCACCAGCATGATGAAAGCGGGAGTGAATGGAGTTCCAACTCTATCATCGAGGGACGGTGCAAGCCTTGAGCTCATCGAAGATGGCGTTAATGGGTGGCTCTTTGGAGAGGAGCTAAACGAATTCATAGATATTGAAAGGGACACCAGAGCCTCTGAGATTGATGGAAAAGATTACAGAGACTTCGTTAAAAAACTGCTGAATATAGTTAACCTCTACAACTCTGATAGAGAGAAATTCATGGAGATAGCGTACAGTGCCTACAAAACATTTACACAGCGCACCAGTATGGAACGGCTACTCGAACAGTACTATCACGAATTTATGGAAGGGAAGGAGTAGTATGACTGCAGCTTGAGATCAGTTCGAGTCTGTCCAGCGCTACTCCCCAACCACTCCTTCTGTACCTCAATAATGCAACGTATAATAGCACCTTCATCAGCCTTCCCAGCAATCATCACCTAATTCAGTGCATGAAGGGTTCATCACACAACCTTGGTAAAAACAGATTGAGTTGCTCCCCCTTCTACATCCGCTCTATGCCGATAGCCTTAGCTATATCGTACACCACTGGAGGCTTCCACCATGTTGGTTGAAGTGATTTGATCACACCAATAATCCACACGATGATCAGACCTATAGTTATAAGCCCAGCCAGCACCCAGCCTACAAATGGGATTAGTGATAGGATGGTGTTTACTATGGTTGCTATAATTACCGTTATAAAGAATGATGCTGATAGGTAAGCCCAGTACTTTGCGTACCTGTAACCGGGCTTCAGCAGTAGTGCAAGAATTGCCCCAACTATCAATAGAAGCCATGCTAAAAAGCCCCACAGCTTCTCGTCGTCGCTAATGCTCGGCTGCTCGGGTGATTGGTGAGACATCTGACCTCCCAGTAACTCTTATCGAAGCTACTATATATATTTTACCTTTGTATTAGATCCCTGTGTTGCGCAATACCTTATAAGATCATTCGATCTTCCGCAGGTTGCACGATCATTACCTCTAAGATTTTTGTTAATAGAGGGCTGTCAAAACTGTAGTGCTATTCAAGTAGCGCCCATCTCATCGATTTCGCTTAAGCATATTGTTTATAGAATGCTGTATAAGGTGTAGAACACTGCTTGGCTCTAACACATTTCTAAAACCTACTAAAAACTGAAACTACAGTGATTATGTAGTTGAAAAGGTGGAGCTGTGATTGTTCCTCAGCAACAGCATCTCAAGTCCTTTCATACCTAACTGTGCTAGCTTCACTTTTTCCAAGGTTAATCCCTGGTGATGGGGAAAGAGCCGTTCACTTCTGTTGGTGAAACCCACTAAGCTTTCCTGCACATAAACAGCCTAACGAATTGTCTAAAGGTCTGTAAGCTCTATGGTGCTATGGTAAGTGAGGTAGAATTATAGATGCTATCAAATACATATACAGTTAATGAGAATCGAAAATGACGTTTTTAGCTGTTGCTAAACGTGTATCTGCATCAGACACCACCTACCCTACATCCAGCTTTGCAACTCTGTTTCACATCAGCCCACAGCGTAGGGGTGCGCAGTGTATATGCTACTCTTTTATGAACTCCAGGAGCGCCAAGGTGGTATGAAATTTAGTTGTTAGTTTG
>JANXEL010000055.1 GCA_025058535.1 Ignisphaera sp.
GTACAACCAGCATGAGACAAGACGATCTTTTCCAACCTCTATTATTGGAGGCTCCTCTCTTCTACACACATCCATTGCATAGGGGCACCTTGGATGGAATCTGCAGCCGGGAGGAGGATTTATTAAGCTCGGCGGTTCTCCTTTGAGTATAAATGTGTCAACCTTTTCAACACGCTCCTTTATCTGCGGCTCAGGGGTTAATATCGAAAATAGCAGTCCTCTTGAATATGGGTGGAAAGGCTCACTTATTAATTGTCTAACTGGACCTATCTCAACTATCTTTCCAGCATACATAACAATGATTGTCTCAGCTATCTGTCTGACTGTAGCGATGTCATGTGAGATAAATAGTATTGTTTTTACGAGATTTCTTTTATAAATGTTGAATAGCGTTTCTAGGACCATTTTCTGTGTCGAGACATCGAGTGCTGAGGTGGGTTCGTCCGCTATTAGTAGCGTTGGGTTAAGTAATGTAGCTATTGCTATCAGTGCCCTCTGTCTCATACCTCCAGAGAGCTCGAATGGATACATATCTAGGGCAGTTGGAGGGAGGTTTAGTTCTTCAAATCTCTCTTTTGCTAGCTTCAAAATTTCCTTTGTGGAATAGTTTAGCTTTTCCTTCACTACATCCTTTATAAAATCCTTTATTCTGGCCGTGGGAACCAATGCATTCATAGCTGATTGCGGTATCAATGCTACTTTAATTCCGGCAATTTGCTTCTTAACTTCACTGTGCGGCATAGCACTCACGTTCATACCTTCTATAGTTATCTCGCCACTGACTATTTTCAAGGGTGGTACTACATCTATAGACAGTACTCTTGCCAATGTTGATTTGCCGCAGCCGCTTTCACCAACAATACCAATGATTGCCTTTCTATCAATATACAGGTCAACGCCGTCGATGGCTCTTACCGTGCCTCCTCTGGTAAAATAGTATGCTTTAAGATTCTTTACCTCAAGAATATTCATCTAAAATCACCAAGATCTTACCAGCTCATCTATAGAGGTCGCTATTGAATAGAGTGATAGAAATATCAGCGTTATTATTACAGCTGGTGGCACCACTGTCCACCAAATGCCTTGACTAATATTTGCATAGAGTTGTGCTATGTATAGCATTAGCCCTAGCGTTACGTCCTTTGTCATACCAACACCAATTAGAGTTAGACCCACCTCAGCCATAATACTGCTAGAAAAGAGCATTGCAAATGCTGCCAGTATATAGGGTATTATAATGGGCACAATATCTCTGAGTATTATACTTACCCTAGAGGCTCCAGAAAG
>JANXEL010000063.1 GCA_025058535.1 Ignisphaera sp.
CTAGAGGAGTTTCTGAAAAGAGTTGGGTGCGTTGATGTTGGTCTGTGTGATGCTGTGGTGGGTAAGGGCACCACGCTACCTGTGCTGAATGGACTGCTCTACACAGGCCAGTTTAAGAGAGTAGTCTTTATAGACACCTCCAGAACCGCTGGAGAGAAAGCAGTGGTGGTAACACTTGAAGGTGTTTTCAAAGATCGTTGAAATAACCACCTTTGGACCCATGGAGCTGCACCCACTGCGAGATGCTGTTATGGGGGTTGTGGCTGAAAGTGGGGTTAGACTTGGCAGCACCCTAGTATCTGTTGAGGGTGCAACCCCAGCCCTCGTGCTACTTGAGAAGGGGCTTGAGAGGAGATTTGTAAATATGCTCGAGAAGCTGGTTCCATACACAGTGTGGAGGCACGGCAACGCATATGCACACCTGGTCTCAACAATGATATCCACATCGCTGGTCATACCCGTTGTGGAGGGCAGCCTTGCATTGGATGGAGACTACGAGGTGTATCTGCTTGAGACAAGGGCTGTGCACAATCATAGAAGGAGGCTACTCATATATCTACGTGGGAGTTAGATACCATCCGCACAGCCGCCCCCTACGATAGCAGCTTTATAGCTTCTACACTTCTTGAGACCTATATGCTCCACACGTGCCTGGACCTGCGGTTAATTCTGTGACACCCCAAGCTCGGCGGCCAAGAGAGTCCAGAAGCGGCTGCAGTGATGAACCCACACTGTCCTGGGTAGCCGTGAAAAAATGCCTCTATTGTAGAAATGTGGGGTGTTCCAGCCTGGTAGTGCACCACCATCAGGAGTCTCTACTTCCTTATATATGAGAGGTCTATTTCCGCAGGCTCGTAGTCCATGAGCTTCCCCTCCAGGTACTCACGATATCCCGCTAGATCTAGCAGGCCGTGACCACTCATATTAAACAGTACAACAATCCTCTCTCCACTCTTCTTAGCCTCCAGAGCAAGGTCGATAACAGCCTTAACTGCATGGGCAGTCTCAGGCGCAGGCACTATACCCTCTATCTGTGCAAACATTCTAGCCGCCTCGAAAACCTCCGTCTGGTGGTACGCTACAGGCTTCACAGCACCATTCCTCACCAGTAGAGCCAGCGTTGGTGCTACGCCATGGTATCTGAGACCTCCCGCATGTATCGGTGGTGGTGTGTATCTGTGCCCAACGGTGTACATCTTAATTAGAGGTGTGAGTCCAGCTGTGTCACCGTAGTCGTAGGTGTACTCCCCTCTCGTCATGGATGGAACGGCTCTCGGTTCCACAGCTATGAATTTAGCATCCCTCTTCCCTCCTCTCACAATGGAGTGGTGGTAGAATGGGTAGGATATACCAGCGAAGTTGCTTCCACCACCCACACACCCTATAACGTAGTCGGGAAGCTCCTCACCCACCAGCTCCAGCTGCTTCAAAGCCTCCAACCCTATAATCGTCTGGTGCAGTAGGACGTGGTTCAGCACAGATCCCAGGCTGTACCTGGTTCCCGGAGTGGTTACAGCATCCTCTATAGCCTCACTTATCGCTATACCCAGAGATCCAGGGTGGTTGGGCTCTCTATCGAGTACCGCCCTACCAGATTTCGTTAGGGTGCTGGGGCTTGGAACGACCTCAGCTCCGTAGAGCTGCATAAGCACCCTTCTGTAGGGCTTCTGCTCATAGCTTGCTCTAACCATGTAGACTCTCACACTTAATCTGAATAGGGAGCCAGCTAGTGATAGTGCAGATCCCCACTGGCCAGCACCTGTCTCAGTGGTGAGCCTCTTCACACCCTCGAGCATGTTGAAGTATGCCTGTGCTAAAGCTGTGTTAACCTTGTGTGATCCTGTGGGTAGAACACCCTCGTACTTAAAGTATATCCTTGCTGGTGTGTTGAGGTGTTTTTCAAGTCTGTATGCTCTGAGTAGTGGTGTTGGCCTCCCCATCTCTATGTAGAGCTGTCTGAGCTCCTCTGGAATGGGTATGAATCTCTCCTCTGCAAACTCCTGCTTGATTAGAGCTTTGGGGAAGAGCACCTCCAGCTCTTCCGGTTTAACAGGCTCTCCGCTTGGTTTAACCATAGGTGGAAGGGGCTCGGGGAGATCGGGTAGAATGTTGTACCAGCCATCTGGAACTACGTCTACAAGCTGTGGTGCTCTCACAAGGTTTAGATCCATTGGCGCATAGTTACACCTGTGATACATGTATTAGCATAGGTTAAAAAGCTTTGCGATAGGCTTTAGATGCGGGGCATGTCTAGCGATCCAAACCATATGTAAGGGCTCTCCTCAAGCCGTAGTGTATGTGCACAGCCCTTAAGGTAGATAAGTTTAAAATTACAACATGGTGGTGTATGGCTGTGGTGCAGAGAGGTTGGAGCATCAGAAGGTGGTTTTCTATAGAGGCTGCACACTGAGAAACATCTCCCAGGATGCTGTATCGAAAATTCAGTACATATTCGAGAAAGCGGGGATTGATCTGGTGATAATTGATGACGAGGGGTGCTGCGGCTATCCCCTTCTACTCGCAGGCTACAGGGAGCAGTTCAGGAGGTGCGCCTCTAGTGTAGCTGAGAAGCTCACTAGTGTGGACCACAGTCTCATAGTTACACACTGCCCCGGCTGCCTAAGGATGTTTACCCAGCTCTATCCCAGAAACGGCCTCAGGTCATTAAAGGCGCTTCACACCACACAATTTCTCTTACAGCTAATTAGGGGAGGTGCTTTGAAGCTTGAGAAGAGTGTTGATCTGCGGGCGGCGTACCACGATCCGTGTGATCTAGGTAGGCACCTAGGAGTATACGCAGAGCCCAGAGAGGTCGTAAAAACGGTACCAGGGGTGTCACTCATTGAGCTACCGGAGGTCTCTGTGGGGAGGTACTCGAGGTGCTGTGGAGGTGGTGGACTGCTGCGTCTCGTGGTGCCTCCTCTAGCATCGCAGATAGCTATAGATAGAATAGCTGAGGATGTGGCCGGTCTAGATGTGCAGGCACTCATTACAGCGTGCCCTACGTGCACAAGGACGCTGCGTGATGCAGCCTCTGTTGTAGAGAGCATCTACGGAGCATCCATAAAGGTTCTAGACGTTGTCGAGCTGGTTTACAACAGCCTGGTGTGATGCACATGGCTGCATGGTTCGATGAGTACGTGGGGAGAATTGTTGATGCGCTTGGAAACGATATGCTGAGGGTGGCCCTCGGAAAGGTTGCTACACGCTTTCCAAAGGCAAGGCTCCAGCTGCTGAAGGATCTCCCCTACTATGAGTACTACAGAAAGCGTGTTAGAGAGGTTAGGGCATGGTCTCTGGACAGAATTGACGAGCTGGTGAAGATAGCTAGGGAAAACATGGAGAAAACCGGTGCCGTCTTCCATCATGCTGCCACAGGGGAGGAGGCAATCAAGTATATAACCACCGTACTTAGGAACAGGGGTGCGAAGCTGGTTATAAAGGGTAAGTCTATGGTCACAGAAGAGATTTCCCTAAACAGAGCGCTCATGGAGAGCGGCTTCGATGTTGTTGAGACAGATTTAGGAGAGTTTCTTATTCAGATAAGAGGTGAGAAGCCCTCACATCCAGTGGTCCCAGCAATACACCTAACCGTAGATGAAATTGCAAAATCCCTATCCACCTTCCTCAATAGGGATGTCCCACCTGAGCACAGCGCCTGTGTAAAGGCTGTGCGTGAATACCTTAGGGAGAGGTTCTTCAAGGCTGATGCAGGTATAACGGGGGCGAACGCTATTGCTGCAGATACAGGCACTGTTGTACTGGTTGAGAATGAGGGTAACGTTAGGTTTGTCTCAAACGCACCACCGGTACATATAGTGGTCACAGGTATTGAAAAGGTGTACCCAACTGTGGAGGATGCTGTGGCTGCATCAATGCTGATAATACCAAATGCTGTTGGCCTTAAAATGCCCTCCTACATCTCACTCATAACAGGGCCCAGCTCAACCTCAGATATAGAGCTTGTGTCCATCCGAGGTGCACACGGTCCTCAGGAGCTTCACGTGGTTCTGCTTGACAATGGTAGGACGAAGATGCTGAGGGACTCCAGCTTTAGGGAAGCTCTAATGTGTCTAAAGTGCGGTACTTGCCTCAACATATGCCCAGTCTACCGTGAATTGAGTGGATTGGTGTGGGGTCACGTGTACTCTGGTGGCATAGGCGCTATTTGGGCCTCATTCATATACGGACCCGAGAAGGCTGCACCACTCGCATTTACATGTCTGCAGTGTGGTAGGTGTAAGACTGTGTGCCCAATGGAGATAGATGTGCCGGAGATGATTCTAAAGCTCAGAGCGCAGCTCGTTGAGGCTGGTTACATACCACCACCTGTGGAAAAGGTGGTTAGAAACATTGAGGAGTACGGCAATCCGTACGGAGTTCCGGAGAAGGGGTTGGTAGGGCCACCATAGACTCGGTGGTGCCGTAGATTAGCGCTATACACATCTAACAGTTTTTAACCTTATCTGAGGATGTGGTGTACAGGATCCGCTATGGCAAAGATAGATTCGTTTGAATTGAAGGAGGAGCTCTACTACTGGCCTAGAAACCTCAGCTGGGCAAGGGTGGAAGCCCCCAATAGAGTTAGAGTCGGTTTAAGTGATGTTGGTGTTAGAGCGGCTGGCGAGATCGTGTTCATACGGTTTAAACCTGTTGGAATTGCTGTTAAACAGGGCCAGCCGGTAGCTGTGGTAGAGTCCGCTAAGTGGGTTGGCCCAGTGGAATCCCCTGTCTCTGGAAAGATTGTAGAGGTGAATGGAGAGCTCAGAAAGAATCCAAAGCTGATCATGTCAGATCCGTATGGAGTGGGGTGGATTGCTGTTGTCGAACCTTCGAACCTCAGTGACGATATAAGGAACTTAATTAAGGGCTCAGATCCTCAAGCTGTAGAGTGGTACAGGGAGCAGATAGCAAGGTTGATTAAACGTTAAATCTAAATCGGCATTTTTAGCTCCCCTCTACACACTTCTTTATCAAACTGTTCAGCTCATCGATAGAGAGGCCATGGATTGCTATTCTACCTCTAAATGCTGCGAGTATGTTTGGTATGCTCTCGACGGCCACCCACTTTAGCTGAGCCTCAAGCTCGTGTAGAGCAGTATGTGGATACACAAAGAAGTCTCCCGTTAGCATAAGCTGCTCTACAACTCCCTCGTACACCTTTACATGAACTCTTAGGAGGCCTGCCTGGGTTTTATACCTGCAGACCCTAGTGAAGGTCTTACCACCAGTTGATCTCTGTCCATATATCCAATCACTGCTTCTGTACCTCTCTGTAGCTCTCTGTACCTCCTCTAGCTCCCACTCACTGAGATCCCCATCTACAGCGTCAACCCCCAGCACATCGCTTACGGCATTTCTAAAAGCCTCCACAACCCTCTCTATCGTGGGCTTTGAGCCAAGGATCTCCCTAGCTGTGATTATGCGCTCCTCAAAGGTCTTCACATCCTTATCACTTATCTTCTCTACTGGTAGCTTAAGCAGATTCAACATCAGTCTAGCGTTGAAATCTAGTAGAATTGTGCCGCAGAACATCAATCCTCCAAAATCTGAATAGAGTCCCGTACCCGAGATTTTCCGTCCTCTCACCTCAATATCATTCTTCCCTCTGAACCTCACCTCCTCTATTCCCAGATACTTTAGTGCTGCTAGTGGTATTTTTGACAACTCTTCATAGATCTGCTCTATGCCCATTCCACTCAGATGTGATGATGGTAGCCATATCTCCCAGCCTGGGGTATCCCAATACATCAGTATCGTACCACCACCTGAAGGTCTACGATTTATCGAGAATCCCAGCTTCAGAGCTTCTTCCACATTAACCTCTTCGTAGACATCCTGGTTGTAGCCAACCAGCACCGCTGGTGGATCGAAGACGTTAACCCTCACCGTTGGGGGTGATATACCGAGTCCGACTGCCTTTGTTATAACCTCCTCCGAGGCCAGCAGAAAATCCGCAGGTGCCCTATGGAACAGCATTCTCACGTATTTCATGGACGCTCACCACATCGAGATACCTTCTAAGGTTATGTATGCTGTTCCTAACTGGTAGATATGTGTGGAGCTGCTGCTTTATCTTTTCAATTTCTCGTCCCCTGGGTATGTATGGGAAGTTCCGTGGAAGTTCGCCAGGCCTCTCATTCGCATACGGTCTGTTGCATCCGGGGCAGCCAGCAGTGACAAATGGTAGTCCACTCTCAATAATGTCCTCCAGCTCCGATTTTGGCAAGCCGAAGTCCACTATCCTCCTCATTGAGTCAAACTCCATCCACTCATACCTAGACAGATTGTTGTTGATTAGGTATCTAGCCAGCTGCACACGTCTATACTGTGATGCTGGAGGCCTCAGCCACCCCTCTAGAATAGTGCTGCGCTCTGGATAGAATGAGAATAGATGTGTTTCCGCACCCATTTCGTGCACCAGCTGGATTAGTCTAACAGCATCCTCCTCTGATTCGCCGAGGCCCACTATCAGGTGCACCCCCACCCTTCCGCGCCCAACAGTCTCCACGGCATCTCTTATCCCCTCCATGTACCTCCCCCACCTGTGGGGGCTTCCAGCTCCAGAGCCTCTCAGTATATCGAATAGCTCCTCTGATGCACAGTCGAGCGCTATGCCTATCCTCTCAACGCCACTCGTCTTCAGCTCCTCCATATCCTTTCTCGAAAACTGTGTAGGGCTTATCAGAGCGGATATCGGTATGCCGAGCCTTGACCACAGCGTTCTCACAACATCCTTTAGAATGCCCACTGCACGTGGGTGCTCTATATCTGAAACACACACCCTGTAGGGTCTGAATGAACTGCCACTACCTGTAATTTTCGATATCCTTTCGACAACCTCACTCAGTGGTCTAAGGGGCCAGTCAACGCGTATCAAGGTTCTGCACGCAGCAGAGGCTATTGTGGCACTGCGAGCTTGGCCACAGTATAGGCAGTTGGCTGCACAGCCCTCGCTAAAGTGTAGCAGTATATTGATTGTGAGTGGATATGCATTCCTGTAGAACTTACCGTAGCTAAACCCTAGAAGAATGTCCGAAGCTCTACTCAATCTCACAAAATGAGGGGAGCTGCAGTCCATTTGCTGCAACCCAGGGGTGAATCTACAGAATTGGTCAGTGCCTAGATTTAAAAATCTAGCTTGCTAAGAGGTCTTTGCAGAGGACGGTAGGTGTGGTCAAGGTTTTTGTGCCCAACGATCACTACCTCTACGTGCCTAGTCTCGGAAAGGAGCTCCAGGGATGCCCACCAGTAAGCATAACTGGCAGCTACTGTGCTCTACGCTGCAAACACTGCAATGCAAAGATACTCGAGAGGATGGTGCCAGCTGAAACTCCATGGAAGCTTGTAAAGGTGGTTGAGGAGCTGCACAAGCGGGGAGCTAAGAGTGTTCTGATAAGTGGAGGGAGCAATCAATGGGGGCAGGTGCCATTTGAGGAATTTGTAGATGCGATTAAGTGCATCAGAGGGCTTGGGCTGAGGGTGTACATGCACACAGGGCTCGTCGATGAGTACAGAGCACAGCTGCTGAAGGAGGCAGGAATCGATGCAGCACTAATAGACTTCACTGTTGAGGAGAGGGTTGTAAGAGAGGTTCTGAATCTAGGGGTAGCCCCAGAGAATTTCATAGATAGTGTTAGAAATCTGGTTAGGTTCTCTGTAAGGGTGGTGCCCCACATAGTCATTGGTGTGTATCGTGGGGAGCCGTCCGGTGAGAAGCGGGCTGTAGATGCTCTAAAGAGCCTCAACCCAGATGCAGTCGTGCTGGTTGTATTCACACCTCTACCAAATACACCCTTTGGAAACTGCCATCCTCCACCACCAACGTACGTCTCTGAGGTGCTGAAGTATGCTAGGTACAGCCTCCCCAATACCCCGCTCTCGTACGGGTGTATGAAGCCGCACAGGGAATCCTACCAGCTGCTTGAAATTGAGGTTATTCAGCTGGGTTTTGATGGGATATCATTCCCCTCATACTCAACTGTAGAGTACATTATAAATGAAAACATACCGTTCAGAGTTCTACAGGAATGCTGTGCTTATATAGCAGTGCAGAAGTAAGGCAAGAGGCTGAGTGCATAGAGCACTCTATTCAGCAGCTCGTTGCAAAATGCGAAAAACGCTCTGGTAGGTTC
This sequence comes from Ignisphaera sp., assembly GCA_025058535.1. GTDB lineage: Archaea > Thermoproteota > Thermoprotei_A > Sulfolobales > Ignisphaeraceae > Ignisphaera. Next base: position 8,136 of record JANXEL010000063.1, read on the forward strand.
GTAACAGATACAACTACACCTCTATCTAGCTAAGCACAGATCTGGACTTCAAATCAGTGTAAGTTGTGTATCTGCATCACCTTTATCAAAACTAAAACTTAAAATCTTCTTAATTAGCATCATAAGCGTGGTGAGCTAGGCTTTGGCCGGGCTCTCTACAAATGCCATCCATGGGCATGAGCACAGAGATGGCATGGGATCCCACATACCTCCCGTGTATCTAAGTGTGGTGTATGAGTACATAGACTACGAGTTGAAGGAAGCAGTGTTTGTGGATAGGGGGAACTACCTTAGATACGGCAGGGAGGAGAATCCGACCACAAGAGCTCTAGAGAGAGTTGTTGCAAAGCTTGAAGCGGTTGAGGATGCCCTTGCCTTCAATAGCGGTATGGCGGCGCTGTCAACAACATTCATATGTAGTTTGAAGCCTGGGGACAAGATAGTGCTGCCCATGGAGCTCTACAGCTCAACATTTGCTCTACTTGATAACATTGCTCCCAAGCTTGGTGTAAAGGTGGAGAAGGTGTGGCCTTCAGCAGAAGCTATAGTTGAAGCCGTTGATGGCTCTACATCAATGGTGTTCCTGGAGGTCATGACAAACCCGACAAACAAGATTATAGATCTGGACTACCTATCGAAGCACCTCGATCTCAGTAGGGTTGCCCTCGTTGTTGACAATACATTCACAACCCCAGTTGTGCTAAAGCCCAGTAGATACAGGGCGAAGCTGGTTGTCCACAGTATGACTAAGTACTTCGGCGGGCACAATGATGCTGTGGGCGGTGTTGTAGCTGGGTACAAAAGGGATACAACTGCGATATGGGATTGGAGGAGAGTGCTCGGAGGGATTCTACAGCCATTCGAGGCATACATGATTCTGAGGGGGGTGAAGACTCTCGAGATTAGGTTCGAGAGGCACAGCAGTAATGCTAAAGCTGTTGCAGAGTATCTAGCTAACCACAGTAGGGTTGAGGAGGTCATGTACCCCGGCCTTCAGAGCAGTCCATATCACGGAGTAGCGAAGAAGCTATTCGAAAAACCGCTGTTCGGTGGAGTTGTAAGCTTTAAGATACGGGGCTCTTACCAGGATGTTCTAAGCTTTATGAGAAGGCTGAAAGTAGTTAAGAGGTGCCCAAGCCTCGGGGGTGCAGAGTCCATGGCCGTTATACCGGTTAAGGCTGGAGCTATGTTCATAGACCCTGAGCAGAGGGCTAGGCTAGGAATCTCAGAAAATATGGTGAGGCTCTCCATAGGGCTGGAGAATGTAGAGGATATAATAGAGGATGTATCGAGAGCTCTGAACATATAGCACCTAAGATTCACACAGTCCTTCTGCACTCACATTTCGAGAATGGGCCTTCCATTTACGCAGCATCTTCAGAGCGGTGCAAGAAGCAGCTCCATATGGAGAGCACCAGCCCCAGGGGTGCCTGCTTTAACCTTTTAAAAATATTATATTTTCATAAACAGTTTTATTCTCATCCGATAAAGTCTGTATTGGTAAGGTTATGATTAGCTACAAGAGGTACATGTCAAAGGACGGTGACTATGTAGCTTCCATAGTGGCCAAATACTCGCTCAAGTTTTTAGAGGATAGAAGTATAATTAGTTTTGCAGGTGGGCTACCAGATCCAGCTACGTTTCCTGTGGACGATCTTAAGAGAATAGCTGTAGAGGTTATTGAGAAGCATGGGTGTGATGCCCTCCAGTACATGCCCAGTAGAGGTGTATCGACATATGTAAGGGAGCTCGTGGACTTTCTGTATAGAGCTAGGGGTATTAGGGTTGATGCGGATAATGTTATCGTGACAACAGGGTCGCAGCAGGCTATAGATATCATAGCTAGAATGTACGTGGATGAGGGTGTCTACATAGCTGTTGAGGAGCCTACATATGTAGCTGCACTGAATGCATTTAGAGCGAGAAAGCCGAGGTTTATCGGTGTGCCCATAGACGATTTTGGTATGAGAACGGATGCTCTTGAGGATAAGCTCAGAAGGCTTAGATCCGAGGCAAACAGAATTAACCTTCTGTACACAGTTCCAACGGCACAGAACCCATCGGGGGTGACGCTTTCAGTAGATAGGAGGAAGCACCTGATTGAACTCGCTAACGAGTTTGACTTCCTAATTGTGGAGGATGATGCCTACGGGCTCATGATATTCGATGAAGGAGCGTCACCACCACCGCTATTCTGCATGGATAGAAGTGGAAGGGTTATATATGTGGGATCTCTAAGCAAGGTTCTAACCCCTGGAATGAGGCTTGGCCACATAGTTGCACCTAGAGAGGTTATAGAGAGCCTTGAACCGTTCAAGCAGATAGCAGATCTTCACACACCATCCATAACGCAGCACATAGCTGCAGTAGCACTGAGGGAGAGAATCATAGAGAGGAGCATGCCTAGGATTAGAAGCGTGTACAGGATGAAGAGGGATGCGATGCTTAGAGCCATACAGGAGCACATTGTGGAGACGGCCTGGTGGACGAGACCCATAGGTGGAATGTTCATATGGATTAAGCTCAATACGAGGGTTGATACTGAGAGGCTTCTGCCCAAGGCATACAGCAGAGGGGTGATCTATGTGCCTGGCAGAGGCTTCTATCATAACGAGGATGGGTTCGACACTATGAGGCTGAACTTCACGTACCCATCAATCGATCAGATAGAGGAGGGTATAGAGAGGCTCTCGAGGGTAATCATGGAGGAGCTATGCAGGTAGAGGTTATTGGGTGCATGGAGGCAGCACACTGTAGCTACACAGTACTGCTGTGTGGTGCTGCAACCCAGTCACCTGTTCGTGGAGTGAGTGCATCACCCAAGGATTCACTCAAAGCTATTAAGCCTACTTGCATATGGCCCAATTCATGGTAGGGGTTGGAATCAAGTTACCGTGGGTTGAGCTGGTTGGACCTCAATATCATTGAGGGTTTTATTGAGATCGAGGGGAGATACCCTATACTGGTGACAGCGCTCCACGGCTTTGGATCCGATGGGTACAGGCATGTGGTTCGTGCCCTAAGGAGCTGCCTCAGAGCGTGTGGGTGTGTCAAAACTCTCTATTCATACGATAAGCTGGTCGCTCCATCCATGTACCACTCAGCTGTGGATGTATACACGTGGGAGATAGCTTACAAGGTGGCCACAGCTGAGGAGCTCTGGTGCATCCTACCCACTCTGAGCAAGATTGATAGAGTTGAGGGTATCGACGCGCAGGACTACAATCTCAATAAGCGCTACGCATATTCAACTCCATTCTGGAGGAGGGTTAGGGAAGTGGTGGAGAGGGGAGGGATTAGGGCTATTGTGGACATACACGGAATGAAGAACGTGAGAAGATGGGCAGACATATGTATATCATCCAGGGGGTACACAACAGCATCAAGGGAGCTCGTAGGGGTCATTGTGGAGTACTTTAGGGAGAGGGGTCTCAGCGTTGCTGTAGACCACCCATTTGCAGGTGGCGCTTTTATAGCAGAGTTCGGAAGGCCGCCAAGCGTAGAAGCACTTGCTCTAGAGATCAAGAGAAACCTAAGGTTTCACAGATCTAGAGTGCCGGAGATTTTGAGGGGTGCTATGAAGGTGATGAAGCAGTACCTGGCTCAAGATGGGCGCGAAACCTCAAAGTAGTAGGGGACACAGTGGGTGAGGTCTCCCCATCATTCCACCAGCGACTGACCCTTAGCTATGCACTGGGGAGCACACAACTACTCTACTCAATCAAAATACGGAAATCCTCTAGGGGTGAAGATGAAGAGAATAAGCTGGATTGAGGCCGCTCTTCGTTTACAGTGCTTCAGAAACACTACAACCTTCACAACCAGAATACGTCAACATAACACTAGTGGAGCCAGTGAGCTCGGATATCCCCCTGTGCATCGAAGGTCCACACCCATCCAACATCCAATCCGCTTCATCCCCGAGCCCACACCTTTGCCACGCTCAATTCTAACAGGTTTTAAACCACCGTATCTCTTGAAACTCGAAATCCTCCCTACCACATTGTCAGAAATATTTAATTATTCCCTGAGGAGTACATCATAGCACTGAGCAGCGGATGAATAGCCGCCCTAGAGAGAACCCAGGTGCTCATAACTTGAGATGGTTTGCATTGAAGCTCTATCGCACACCACTGTTTGGGTAGTGTTGGGTGAGGGGATGGGCTGTGGCTGCGAGAGGAGCATGTAGGCTGGATTCAAAAGCTGTGAGCGGATACCCTCCTGTAGTGGTTTCAGGAATAGGGTGGTAGATTGAAGATATGTATATCCACGTGGGGGAATCCAGAGGCGTGGAGATACGCAGGGTACGTGAGCGATGAAGGGGCAGCTGCAAGAGGCTTTTCAACTCTAAACCTCTTAGTAGAGGGCATGGGGTGCGATAAGATCTACATAATCGTTCTAAACACTCTTGTGAGTCTACAGGGTTTGAATAGCTACGACGATGTGGAGAGGAGAGTTGCTGAGTATGTGGAGAACTACTTGTGCTTAAAACCTGAGCACAGAAATCGTGTTGAAATGGTCGTGGCCCCTGGCACAATGAAGAAGCAGGTGGGTAATTTCAATGAGCACTTCTCCACCGATCTGAGGAACACTAGACTCAAGATCCTCACAGAGCTCTACCTACGTGTAATCAATGTGGTCTCAGGGCTGCAGAGGCAGAAAGTGGAGGTGCTTCTCGATGTCACCCACGGAATTAACTATCTACCAGTTATTGCGAGTGAGGCTGTGGAGGAGCTTGCGGCATCGATATCCGCATCCTTAGGGGAGCCCGTGGAGCTAGAGATATACAATGCAGATCCCTTCCCAGGTATAGAGGATCAAAGGCTGAGGGGTAGGCTAGCCAGATCCAAGCACAATCTGTGCCATCCTGTTGAGGATTTAGGGGATCACGAGATTCCCATGCTGACCTACAGCAGGTTGACTAGGATCAGTATTAGACCGTGGCACATAACTGGCTTCATGAGCTATGAGGAGAGTGTAGGTAAGCTTGTATCAGATGTGAGGGAGTGTGAGTTGAGCGGCAATGAGGTGAGGAGTTTGGTGGAAGTGGTTAGGAGGATCTCTGCAGCATATAGGGTTGGAGCGGTAGTTGAACTCATTAAATTGATAGAGGGAAATAGGGATATCGATGACAGGATCTACAAAACCCTTCTACAGGTGGTGAGATGTTGGCAGAGGAATGCACGTATAGAAGTGAGGGAGAGATTCATAGAGCTGACAACTAAGAAGCTTCTCGATGGGATAAGGCTGCTTATACATGCCCACTCCATAGTCACCGGGGCAAAGAGCACTCTAGAAGAGCTCGAGCCGGTACCGAAGCTGGGGTAAGGCTGAGCAATGTGAAGAAACTTAAGGACAGGCTTCTGGGAGGCTCGATAATCGCATCATCACTGGTGGACTACGAGATAAGCAAGCTCAAGAATAGGGTTTTGTCAAATGAATTCAAGCTCTATAGAGACATTCTACAGCAGAGAACAGATGAAGTGGAGCAGAAGGATCTGTGCAGCCAGGGGGAACCAAGTGAAGAGGATATCAGAAACTTTATTGCGCATGCAGGATTCCATACACATGTAATAGAAGCTAGGAGAGTGGATGGTGGTGATATAGAGATTAGGCTGAGAGGCAATTGCAGCAATGTGCTGGACAAGATACTAGCGAAGATAGCCAACAGGTACTCGATAGCGAGTTCGTAGATTGAAGCTGAGAAACTGCGGATGAAGGCCAGACCTCGAGAACCTATCATAATAGTGTGTGATAAAGCGTGCATAGAGGAATGGCACCAGCAGGTTGGTCAACTGTTAGATCTGCCGCGGGTTGGCGTGAGAGCTGCTGCAGAAAGTTGTGTGAATTTAAATTCAGATGGCTGCAATCCCTTCTCAGAAGCTGTGGAGTCTGTGATGGTGTAGCGATTGTCTCGAGAGTAGGTTTCACGTTTGTGAGCTGTCTACAAACTGCATACACATATATCCTCTATCTAGGGCTACCGCAGTGAAGCTGTCATGCTGATGGCACAATCCTTCAGCTTGATTTTTAACTCTGTCTTCAACTCGTAATCAAGGCCTTGGTGCTGAAGTATGTCCGTGGTCTTAGGATGCCCTAGGGACTGCTATGATACATGTAAACTCACAGTGTATGTGGAAAACAGTAGGGTGGTTAGGGTTAGTGCTGAAGGTTATGGCTCTACTCAGGGTGCTATATGCCCAAGAGCTGTAAAGGACGTTGAGAGAATCTATTCCAGTAGCAGAATCCTCTACCCATCACTCAGAGTCAGTGGAGGGGTGTTTAGGAGGATTGATTGGGATCAAGCTATACACCTCACTGTATCTAAGCTTAGAGAGGTTCTGGAAAGCTACGGCTCTAAACATGTGCTCTTCCTAGAGTATGCAGGCAACAGAGGTATCCTAACTAGGTATGCAAGCAGAAGAGTTTGGAACTACCTCGGCGCTACGCAGAGCGATCGTAGCATATGTGACTACAGTGGAGCTGCAGCCCTGAGACTAGTCTATGGTTCAACCTATGGTGTGTCCCCTGATGATATAGATGGGCTCAACATGGCTATCATCTGGGGTTTTAACCCAGCTGTAAGCGCTGTCCACCTATGGAGAAAAATTCTGAGCATCAGGGAAAGGAGTGGATGCATAGCCACTGTGGATGTAAGGCTCACTGAAACAGCTAGACAGAGCACCAGTTTCGTGAAGGTGAAACCGGGATCTGATGGATATCTAGCGCTGGGGCTAGCCAGATACTTTGTGGAGCATGGGTACGTTGATAGGAAGTTCGTGGAGAGGTATACCTACGGATTTCACGAGCTGGTGAAGCACCTGGATAGCTACGGACTAGATGTTGTGGAGAGAGTGACCGGCGTTCCAGCCAGCAAAATAGCTGAATTTGCCGAAACCATAGCCAGCAGCAAGCCTTTTGCTATATTTGTTGGCTACGGCCTTCAGAGAAGGTATGGGGGTGGGGAGATCGTTAGAGCTGTATCGCTTCTACCAGCTCTACTTGGTATACACAGGGGCTTCTACTACAGCAATAGCGATGGTCTGCCCATAAACTTCCCAGCTGTTGAAGGAGCGAATCTGTGGAGTGGTGGAAATATAATTAGTATGGAGAAGGTTGGTGAAGCCCTTTCCACAGGTGAGTACAAGTTTGTCTACATCCATCTACACAACCCAATAGCAACCCTGCCGAATGCTGGAAAGGTTGCTGAGGGGTTTAAGAGGGAGGATGTCTTCGTGGTGGTTCATGAAACACATTGGAGCGACACAGCAAAAATGGCTGACCTGGTTCTCCCTGCGCCTACTTTCTATGAAAAGCTCGATGCGGTCTACAGCTACCTGCACGGCACAGTCTACCTCAACAGACCAGCTGTAGATCCGCTTGGAGAGTCAATTGGTGAGTACCAGCTCATGTGTGAGATAGCTAAAAAAGTTGCTCCAGGTAGCTACTCTGAAATATGCCTAGATCCCTACAGAATCTTTGAGCTAGCTCTGGGCAGGGAAGCTGTTGAGGATCTTCTCAACAAGGGCTACGTAAGGCTGAAAACCAAGCGGAGAGATGAGTACCAGACTCCAACAAGCAGAATAGAGCTCTACAGTACGCAGGCCCATGTGAAGGGATTGCCACCACTACCCCTGCCACCACCAGGGGATAGATGTGCAGAGAACGAACTTCTACTGATAACCTCAGCACATCCACTATACATCCACACACAGTTTGAAGAGGTCTACGGCCCAAACCAGAGCTGCATCCACATTAGTCGGGAAGATGCTGAAGAATACGGCTTGGTGAATGGAGATCTAATAGAAATATGGAATGCCAGAGGATCCGCAGTGGTTAGGATAAGAATAGATGCTGCTGTAGCCAGGGGATTGGCGTGGATGCCCAGGCAGGCCTGGACGGTAGATGGTAAAAGGATAAACGTTCTTACCGATGATGGTGTAGACCTCTATGGTGGTTCAGTGCTGAACTCAACGTGTATTAAGATTAGAGGGAAGGTAATTCGTTGAACTTATATAATAAGACCTTCCGAGCCGGGATGTTGTGAAGGAGAGTGCAATGTGTCCACAGCACTGGAGGAGCGTATGTGTGTAGAAGTGGTGGAATATGAAGGCCAGGAGCCCACAGCAGATAATCAGGTACATCTCTAAGCACACTTCAGTAGCTGTTGCTGAGTTAGCTCCACATGGGAAAACCGGCGTGCGGAGCCGTGGTGTTAAACCCTATGTAAGCTTATATACAAGTGCGGGAGATGGATGAGGTGGAGGATGGATAGCCAGGTGGTGAAGGTATGGGTGCCTCAGATGATGAGCATCGTCATGGAGGTGCAGCAGCTGGTGATGGGGGTGGAGGACTGAGTTTTTTCACAGCTAAGCGTGTGGCGAGAATAGCTATCTTCACAGCACTGAGTGTGGTTGGCGCCTTTGTAAAGATACCAAGCCCCACTGGAACCGTTGCTATGGATTCGTGTCCCGGCTTCTTCTCAGCGTTGATGTGGGGATATGCGGAGGGTGGCATAGTCATAGCCCTTGGGCACATTGCGACTGCTGCTTCCGTTGGTTTTCCCCTGGGTGCTCTGCACATTCTAATCGCTATTATGATGACCGCTGCAGCCGCTCTCTTCAGGTTGGCTGGAACAGCAGTGCCAAAGAGATGGAACCTCAATATTGCTGCTGCCATCCTGGTTGGAGGAACGTTCAATGGTTTAATGGCTATACTTCTATCTCCAGTCATTGGACTGGGGCTGGCGGTAGCTATAACACCATCGCTCCTAGTCGCCTCTTACATAAACACAGCTGTTGCTGCTATAGCCTATAGGGTGGTGAGCAGAGCTCCAGTTATTTAACCAGAAAACCCTCTACACTTCGAGCTTTTTTACTATTTCGTACTCCCCCACCCTAATCAGAAAGTCTATAATCTCCCTCTTTTCTGGCAGGTTTTGACCTGCGCCAAGTCTGGTAACGGATAGCGCTCCTACGGAGTTAGCAAGCCTTACGATCTGCTGGGGGTGCCACCCTCTTAGAAATCCAAAGAGTAGAGCAGCATTAAAAGCATCACCTGCACCTGTTGGATCTACCACTGGAACCTTCAAGCCAGGTTCTCTATACAGTGCTCCACCCATTAGTAGCAAACACCCGTTCTCACCCATTTTCACGGAAACTATTTCCGGACCTATTCCCCTAAGTGCTTCAGCAGCCTTCTCAGGATTGCTTGTGCCTGATATGGAGGAGGCTTCGGACAGGTTAAGCGATAGAATATTAGTTTTTTCAATAATTCCTTGAAGAACTCTGCGATCCATAGAGGCTGCAAGGGGACCTGGATCAAAGAAGACAATTTTACCCAGCTGCCTCGCTAAATCAACAGATTTCAGCACGGCTCTCCCCTCTGATGGGAAGAGCACCTCAAGCCCTACGCTGTAGCCCGATACATAGACGCACTGTGTGTCTCTAATAAATTCCTCCACAACATCATCAGGGGAGATGGTTGCGGTGGACTCCGTTAACAAGCCCACAAACGACTTCTCACCCCTTTCACTAACCAGCACCAGCGTCTGTTTTGTAAACCCATTCTTGATCTTTATGAGCGATACATCAACGCTCTCAAACGCTAGAACCTGGATCAGTGATTTACCGATGGCGTCAACCCCTACGGCATCCAGGATACCTACCTTCAATCCCAACCTACTCGCAGTTATTGCAAAGTTTGCCGCTCCACCAGCTAGAACCTTAAGATCCCGAGCCATCTGCACAGATTCCGGTGTGGGCAGAAACTCCAGCCTCATTACCACATCCGCTATGAGATCCCCTACGACCAGCACTTCCATCAAGTTACAGCCACCTCCAGAGAGAAGGACTGTCTCCCGCATTACTTATAAATGCTGCCTCCAACTGTGGCACCGAGCCCTAGTACTGTGGAATACGGTACACGGTTTCAACAAACCATTCAGCCTGCTCAGCTCATAGACACATCACAGAGCTCTGGAAAAACCTTCGCAGCCAGTCTCTAATTCGCTGCACCTATAGCACTCCGTAGTTGTTTATACGCAGATATACACCTACGCCCAGAAGGGATAGGGTGATGGCGATCACCATGTAATCGGTTAGCGATAGCCTTGATTGGTAGAGCACAGTTACGTTTTCAGAAGCGCCGAAGCCTCTGATCTGCAGAGCTATACTGAGCTCATCTGATTTCTTGATTCCGAGAGTAATCATGGATACCATCAAGGGGATTCTTCCCTTCAGTTTCTGCACAAATCCCCCTTTCTCAAGCTCAACGCCTCTCGCCTGAAGAGCGCTCATCATATTCTCCAGCTCGTTCATAAGCACAGGTATGAATCTGATGGCAATGAGGAAGGCGAAGATGAGCTCATAGGGCAGTCTCAGCTTTTTTGCTAAGACTACGTACTGCTCCAAGCGTGTAGTAGCTGAGACTAGAGAGGTTGAAACCACTAGGATCAGCAGCCTCAAAGTAATTGTTACACCCATTAGAACCCCTCCTACTGAGATTCTGAACAGGAGAATTTCAAGGATTGTGTGCTCCGCCCACTCACTTCTAAATGAGTGAGCCTCAAAACCCAGACCGCTGAAGATCACCACGAAGATCATTATAGGTGTTAGAGCTCTTAACACACTCTTTATTCTCTGCAGTGGAAGTTTTGTTGAGCAAACCATGGTAAGTACAGCCACGAGTATGACTGAGACGTACAGCGGGTCGGTGTAGATGAATGATAGAATGAGAGTTGCAGTTAGTATGATCAGTTTTGCCTCAATGCTCAGCCTATGGAGTATCGATGTGCTGGGCGTGTAGTCCAGGAAGACCAACTCCTCTGCACCTCATGATCTTCTCCAGAGCTTCATCCACTGTTAGGGGTTTAAGGCAGTAGCCGTGCTTATTCAGATTCTTCATAATCCTGACTATTGGGGGAGGCTCTATCGATAGCTGGGGAAGGATATCACTGTAGAGTATGTCTCTAGGTCCACCATTGAGTGCAACCTCTCCCTTGTGCATGACCACCACCCTTTCAGCGTATCTAGCTACGATATCCATATCGTGGGTAACAACCACTATGGTAAGACCCTTCCTGTGAAGCTCGGCTAGAACCTTCATTACGTTCTGCACCCCTCTCCAATCTAGCCCAGCTGTAGGTTCATCTACAACCACAATCTCTGGGTTCAACGCAAGTGCTGATGCTAGCACCAGTAGTACTCTCTCTGATCTTGAGAGTTTGTACGGATGCTCCCTCTCAAGATCCTTCAGGCCCGTTAGGTTTAGCACCCATTCAATTCTTTTTTCGATCTCCTCTGCAGGTAGCCTTCCAGACCTAACACCCAGGGCAACTTCATCCCTTACAGACGATGTGAAGATCTGGAGATCCGGGTTCTGGGATACAAATCCTACTCTCTGAGCTAGTTCAGCAACGCTTCTCCTCCGAGTGTCGACACCGCAAACCAGCACCTGCCCCCTCGTTGGCTTTAATAACCCATTGAAGTGCTTAACAAGGGTTGTCTTTCCAGAACCGTTCTGACCCACTATTGCCACGAACTCACCTCTGCGTATCTTTAGTGATACATCCCTAAGGGCTACGATGCCGCCTGGGTACACATACCACAAATTCCTCACATCGATAGCCAGCTCCTCCCCTGCACCAGCTTCACCCTCACGAGCTGCCTCTTCATCTCCACAGGCTGCACAGCTCTCCCTACCAATCACTGACCGCAGTTCTAGGTAGGCTTCCTCAGCATGCAACCATGGCTTTAAATCTGTGCTTGCAGCTCTACAGTTGATCAACTTATGGTACAGGTGCAGCACCTGGGGAGCTCTAACTCCATGGCGGGTGAGCTCCTCCAAATCCACTCTAGCCACGAATTCTCTAGGCGGTCCGAGGAACAGGAGCCTACCTTCTACAAGCAGCCCTACTCTGTCTGAGAATCTTAGCGCCCATTCCACATCGCTGGTGATCACTATGACGGTTTTCCCTCGACGCCTGTTCAACTCGTGAATTACGTTAAAGAATTCTATTTTGCCAGCGGGATCCAGCTGTGAAGTTGGTTCGTCAGCCACCACCACGTTGGGCTCTAGGGATAGAACACCCGCTATAGCGAGCCTCTGCCTCTCTCCACTGGAAAGTGTGTGGGTCAGCCTATCTTCATACCCCTTCAAGCGAACGGCTTCGAGAGCTCTGTCTATTCTATCTATAATTAATTCCCTTGGAAGACCCAGATTGCACAGACCAAAAGCTACATCATCCCTAACTGTGATTCCCACGATCTGCACATCAGGATTCTGCATCACCAACCCAATTCTCGTTACCATTTCTAGAACTGTACGGGAGCGCACATCAATACCATCCACAAACACGCTGCCGTAGTACTCCCCCTCTATGTAGTGAGGTATCACCCCAACAAGTGAGAGCGCCAGAGTGGTCTTTCCAGAACCGTTGGGACCAACTATAGTGAAGAACTCCCCCTTTCTAACCTTAAAACTAACGCCCTTCAATGCATAGCTGGTGGAGTTTCTGTATCTAAATGTGAGCTTATCCACCTCTACAGCATACACTCTGCTGTTCTCCACGTGCTCACCACCAATAGCAAGCCTAACCCTTCTCACACATTAACTCCTCTGCACAGCAGTTAGATTTTAGTGTAACCTTGCATAGATGTACGACTACCTTCAATCAAAGCGCTGTGCACATCCAAAGCCTGCGCCTTCCCCACATATTAAGGTGGGATGGATTGAGTGGAGCAAGTTGATAGATCAACCTCATCTACCACCATTTCCAGTGCTGTTACTGGGTCTACGAACGGGACTCCAACCCAGAGCGGTTGAGTTGGTGGAAGGGAGCTTTCACTAGCTGAGCTCTCAGCCTTCTCCTGGTTAATGGAATCGGTTTCAGTTTATGCAAAGTAGGCTAGTGTGTAGAAGAGCCATGCTGATAGAAGTGATACTGTGTTGTAAACAAGGCTTATCCTTATGAATTCTACAAACGTGATGCTGTGATCGTTTTTCTCCAGAATTCTCACAGCCGTTACATTTGCAGATGCACCTATGTATGTCAGATTCCCTCCCAGAGTGATGCCAATCAGCGCTGCCCACATGAGTACAACGGGATCGTAGCTGAGCATTGCTGCCGCCGTTCTCACTATAGGTATCATCGATAGTGTTATGGGAACATTATCGATAACTGATGAAAGCACTGTGCAGAGCAGTGTTAGTGATGAAGTGACCTTAATTAGATCCCCTCCCATGCTGGAAACTATGTACTCACCAAACATCCTAGCTACTCCGTGCTTCTCAATCGCTCCAGAGAGCACAAATACCGAAGCTAGAAAGAGTAGCAATCTCCACTCAAAACCTTGCTTAAATGCTTGCTTAATGCTCTCCCTATCACCGTGGAGAAGCCTAGCAAGGCTCACTCCACCAACAGCAACAGCGGCAGAGAGACTCAAGGGTATCGGAGATACGCTTCTTAGACTCAGCAGTAGAATCTTGACAACTAGAAAGAGGATGGTCTCTACAAAGAACACTCTATCCACACTCACCTTCTCCACCACGCTCAGCTCTCCACCTAAGTTGTTCGCAACTCCTCCACCTCCTACCCTCTTTAGGGAAATGTGGCAGGTAATGGATATGGCTAAGATCATTGAGACTATGGTGAAGAAGAACATGGAGGGCTTTCCTCTGTAGACTATGAAGTCCGTGAAGGACAGCCTAAAGGCTCCAGCCGTAATTATTGCTGGTGGATCTCCAACCATTGTAGCGGACCCAGCTATGTTTGATGACAGCGCTACGAAAACCATAGGAATGGTGGGCTCTATGCTGAGGGCCTTGGATAGAGCGAAAACCACTGGATAGAAGAGGAGAACAACGGAAACGTTCTCGATGAAAACGCTCACCAATCCAGCTGATAGCGATAGCGTTACCAAGGTTGTGTATAGAGAGTGGCCTGTGCGCCTAAGTATGGAACGAGCTACAAGTTGTGCAAAACCGCTTCTCTCCAAGTATATGGTGTATATACCCACACCCAGTATGAGGCCCAGTACATCCCAGTCTATGTACTCTGCAACCTCATTTACAGTCACAGCTCCAGAGGTCAGGAGGAGCAGAGTTATACCCAGACCAACCCACTGTCTTTCAATCCTCCCCCATGCGAGGAGAGCTATTAGCAGCAGTAGCGATAGCAGCACTATAGCTACATACATTTCAGATTCGAAGAGTATTGAATAGCTACACAATATAAGCTTTACTACATTATCGACAGCCCGCTAACAACCAGGGACATCTGCAGCCAGTGGTCTACTGGTGCGATACTGTACCTAGCACGCTTCAACAATCTGAGAATGGTGATCAGTGTGGACTCTGCTGGAGAAACACCTTCAGGCTCGAGCTGTTGGTCTATTCCAAGCATGGAATTGAATTTCGAGGAACTCAGACAAGGGTGCTTCACATTTTATAAAACCCAAGGAAAACGAAGGAGATGGCGTATATTCTATCAGGCTGCTCTCAATAGAAGTCCATAGTGTAGATAACTCAGGGCGGCTGAGACATTTCAATCGGACACAGCACTGTACTTAGTATTGTAGGGAAGGCTTGTGGTGGTAGGAGCTGACCGTGAGCTTTCGGAAGAGCAAATCAGGTATGCTATATGATGATAGGACACATATCAGAGAGGACAATGATGTGAAAACCATGCATAGGTACTATTTTTTGGTGCTCACCTCTGGTCAGGTGTATCTGTAAGCTGCATGGTGTATCTCAGTAGTGTGGCGCTCCAATATTTAACCTGCCTATACCCATCTCCACTTTCTGTAGAGTGTTGGGACACTCTCGAGTAATTTTCTTGTGTATTCGTGTTGGGGATGCTTTACAACCTCATCTGGTGCACCAATGTCAACTATCCTGCCCTTGAACATAACCATTATCTTATCTGAGACGTAGTATGCAAGACCTAGATCGTGTGTTATAAATACTATAGATGTTCTGTAATCGTCCCTCAGGTTCATGAAGAGCTTTATTATAGCACCTCTCATGGAAGCATCTATCATAGACACAGGTTCATCAGCTATTATGAGATTTGGTTTAAGCAGCCAGCACCTCGCTATCATAATTCTCTGACGCTGCCCTCCGGAGAGCTGGTGGGGGTACTTACCCAGTACATCCTCAGGCGAGAGCCCAACATAGTTAAGTGCTTCCTCTATTAGCTTTCTCTCCATCTCTGAGTTGCGATCTACACCAACTAGCCTCAGTGCCTGTTTAAGTACTCTATCTATAGTATAGAATGGGTTATAGCTTGCATAAGGATCCTGAAATACCGCATGCACCTTTCTCCAATAGTCTACGAGCTGCTCTCGCGTTTTTAACTCCTTCCACACATCTCTCCCCTTGAAGGACACACTTCCTGACGTAGGAGGTAGCAATCTTAGCACAATTTTCGCTGTTGTTGTTTTGCCCGAGCCACTCTCTCCAACAAGTGAAGCTACTTCACCTTCCTTCACATCAAAAGAAACATTATCCACGGCAGTGATTCTTCTCTTTCTTACAAATCCAGTTTCGTAGATTTTCACAAGGTTTTCAGCTTTGAGCAAGGACGTACCCCTCACCTCCTATTTGCTAGTGTAGAGCCAGCAGGCAACAAGACGATTTCCATCAATTTGAACCATGCGCGGTTCCTCCCTCCTGCATCTATCCATAGCGTAGGGGCACCTTGGGTGGAATCTGCATCCAGGAGGGGGATTGGAGGGGTCGGGTGGCTGTCCAGGTATGAATCTCACACCTCTCCTTTTAACCTCATCCTCAGGTGTCAATACCGAGTTCATCAAACCATCTGTATAGGGGTGTAGAGGATGTGTTATCACATCTTCCGTGGAGCCTTCTTCAACAATTTTACCGGCGTACATAATAACAATCCTACTAGCAATTTGTCTCACAGTAGCAATATCATGTGATATGAATACTATGCTCCTAATTATGTTCTTACTGTATATGTCCATTAGGATCTTTAGAACCATTTTCTGCGTAACCACATCCAGTGCTGAAGTGGGTTCGTCAGCAATTAATAGCCTAGGATTTAGAAGGTTTGCTATAGAAATTACAACTCTCTGTCTCATACCACCTGATAATTCAAACGGGTACATATTAACAGTATACTCAGGCAGTCCGAGTTCCCGAAACCTCCTTACAGCTGTATTGATGGCATAGTCCTCATCTACATCAGGATCATGAGATTTCATAACATCTAAAATAATCTTTCTAATTTTCAGCGTAGGCATTAACGCGTTTAAGGCTGCCTGTGGAATGATTGCTACTTCCTTACCCCATATTCTTCTTCTTAATTCCTCTCTGCTGAGCCTCTGAAGATCCACAGCTTCTCTTCCTTCACTATATAGCTTTACGATTCCATCTACAAGGGTTAGTGGGGGCCGTATATTCATCATGATTACATTTGCTAAAGTTGATTTTCCACAACCACTTTCACCAACAATACCGATAATCTCCCCCTCAGAGATTGTCATACCAACTCCATCAACAGCTCTCACAACTCTGTGGGTAGAGCCAACCAATTGTCGGTAGTACGCCTTTACATTGTGTAATTCCATAACTAGATTAGTAATATGGTGTGCACCTCTACAACGAGACTACCTTTTTAGAAGGGCGAGATAAACTTAAAAACAATCATTAAGATTTTCACTGGATATCACATAAAGGCTGCTCATAACAAATCGTAGACAGAGATTCTTTGGAGTTAGATGCGTGGCCGCGCCATTTACTAAATACTGAAGAATAGACGGTATTTAGATTGATGTTGAAGGCTTAAAAGGTGATGTAATATTTACACAATTTATATTAAAATTTATAAGTTTTCTCAGCTACAGACCGTTCGAGTGTGAGTTAGTTATGAAAAGACGCTTCATAGTGGTACCCAACCTTTTAGCTGCATTAATTCTAATAACTGCAGTAGGACTATCGTTCCTAGAATCTCAGGAAATACCTAGGGGGGAATCAGTCTACATTCAAGGTTTTGGCAAACCCACTGTGTGGCATCCATTCTCTCCATCAGTTACTGGAGGTACGATGCAGTTTCTATACAACCAGCTCTTCTACTACAATCCTATGAAGGATGCATGGCTCCCATGGATAGCCCAAGGATTTGAGGCCGTGGATAGAAGGACCCTAAGAATATTCATTAGGCCGGAGGCTAAATGGAGCGATGGGAGGCCCATAACGGCGTATGATGTTGAATACACATACTATGTGACAACACAAGTCAAGTTGGGGCCGGGTGCTGGTTGCTGGGACTACATAGAGTACATCAAAGCTGTAGGAGATAAGGTTGTTGAGGTTAGAGCTTTAGAGCCGGTTAACTACTTCCAGCTAGTTACTTGCTCACTTGGTTTTGCACCGTTTCCGAAGCACATACTTGAGCCTGTGTTTAAAGAACTTGGTACCAAAATAGCAGAGTGGAGAAATGATGATCTGGAGAAGCAGGTGGTCTCAGGCCCCTATAAGCTATTGATGTTTGATGATACACGTATAGTATATCACAGAATTGACAATTGGTGGGGTAGGGATGTCTTCGGCTTACCTGCACCAAAATACTTAGTGCTTATGATATTTAGAGACAATCCAACCTCAGCAGCACAACTTGAGGCAGGACTAGGTGACTGGAATGCATTCTTTACTCCAGCAATATGGGAACTCTTTGAAAAGGGTATTGGCACATGGTTTGATAAGGAGCCCTATTACATCCCATGGGGAGCATACACAGTATACATTAACTATATGAGAAAGGAGCTTTCAAGCCCTGAGCTAAGAAGAGCCATAGCGTATGCAATTCCCTATAAGGATATTATTGAAAAGGCGTGGTCTTACTACAGTATGAGAGCATCGTTCTCACTGGTAAATGACTACTTCCCACAGTACAGAGAGTATGTTAACGTTGATTTGTGTATAAGGTACTGGGGTACTGCAGACTGCAGGCCTGCTACAGATCTCGAGAGGGCTAGGAAGATACTAGATGAGGCGGTAATAGTTGATAGGGATGGCGATGGAATTAGGGAGCTTCCAGACGGCACAGAGCTCTCAGGTCTTACACTGGCGGTACCCTATGGATGGACTGACTTTATGGTTGCAACAGAACTCATAGTTTCAAACCTTAAGAAGATAGGCATTGACATAGAGCCGCACTTCCCCGACTTTACGGTATGGTGGCAGAATATCATAGATGGAAGGTACGATATGGTCCTAGCGTGGATCCCAGCGTGGATGGGTTTTGAACATCCATGGAATATGTACAGAGCTTCAGTAGATCCGAGACTTCCTCCACCATCGGGTAACTGGGCTAGGTACAACAACCCAGAGGTGCCCAAGCTTATAGACGCTGCAGCAACAACTGCTGACCCACTAGAGAGAAAGAGAATATACAGCATCCTCCAAGAAATAATCTATAGGGATGTACCATTCATACCAACGCACACAGATCCTCACTGGTACATATATGATACCAGGCACTGGGTTGGATGGCCAAATGAGAAGAATCCGTGGTGGACACCTGTACGTCCACACGATGTAAATAGCATCACCATACTATTCGGCATAGCCAGAAAAGGCGAAACACCGACAATACCACGGTGGACCAAAACGGTAGATGAGGGAGGGCAGCTCATACCGAGTGCTAAACTATATAACGAATTTGCCAAAGTAGTGACACCAAGGCCTACTCCAACACCTACACCAGGTGTTACCACAGTCACTGTAACAGCTGTACAGACTGTTACAACAACATCAGTAGTAACATCAACAGTAACAACAACTAGGGTGGATACTGTTACAACAACTAAGGTTGAGACAGTAACAGACTGGACAACAACAACACTACTAGCAGTAGTACTCCTAATAATAGGAATAGCAGTAGGATACATAATAAAAAGAAAGTAATATAGAATAAACAAA
>JANXEL010000054.1 GCA_025058535.1 Ignisphaera sp.
TGTTCTGTATCTCACTAGGGGCATTGCATCCTTAGATAGTGTTGTAACTACAAGCTCACCCTTCTCCTCAGGACCAACAGGCTCACCACTCCTAGGATCTACAACCTCAACCAGATAGTGATCCTCCCAAACATGAAGACCATTATGGTATTGGCAATCTATGGCCGCTCCAGGTCCGTAGAGCTCTGCCATACCGTATATATCGAAGGTCTCCATATTCCATATCTTCTCTATCTTTTTCCTAAGAGCATCGCTCCACATTTCAGCACCAAATACACCCTTTCTAACCTTTGTATCCCTCGCCGGATCCACCCCCATCTCAAATGCAACCTCGGCAAGCCTGATAGCGTAGTTAGCTATACCTGCTATCATCGTTGTTCCCAAAGCTCTCATAACGTAGATTTGTCTACGTGAAAACCCAGGTCCAGTTGGAACTATTGCTGCTCCAATTTTCCTAGCACCGTAGTAGAAGCCGAATCCTCCTGTGAATAAACTAAAGCTTGGTGTAATCTGGAACACATCTCTCTTCGTTAAACCAGCAGCAGCTAAAGATCTAGCCATTATTTCACTCCAGTTCTCAATATCTCTATGCGTATAGAATACAAAGATTGGTTCGCCAGTAGTCCCGGATGTACCATGCACCTCAAGTATAGCTGTTTGTTCTACCAATAATAGCTGAATATGGTGGGCGTTTCTCAGGTCTTCTTTTGTTGTGAATGGTAGTCTCTCTATATCTTTTAGTGTTTTTATATCGCTGGGCTCTATCTTTGCTTCCTTCATTTTTCTGTGGTAGTATGGTGAGTTTTGGTATAGCCTCACTAACTGGTATCTCAACTTCTCTAACTTTATTCTCTCTAACTCACTACGATCTATAGTTTCTAAGCTAGGATTCCAAATCCAGCCAACCATACAGAAAACACCTTCAGAGAACCGTTTTAGAGTATCTTTGCCTGGGTTTTTGCAGTAAATTTGTTGAACTGTGAGATATGTATTGTAGTATGCTCGTATGTGTTACACTTACCCGAATTTTTACCATTGGCTCAACAAGGTCACCTGTGAAAGGTGAGATAGTAAAGTCTGGATAAAAAGTTTTTCGGAGTGCCCTCCTATCCAGGAGTGTACCTCATTTAAGCTTTATGAGTAGAAAGATGCTAGATTGTGTTAAGTCTTTACTTTGATTGTAGAACATGGTGAGGGTTATGCTATGGAGCCAGGGGTACTGCCTTCATCTGATGCTATAATATTTTTGAAGAATTCCACCACATTCTTTACTGTTCTAAATGCTTTTCTACCATAATCATAAATTTCAACCTCGATACAATTATTACACAACTTTAGGGCTGCGATGAATATGTTTCTGTGATGTTTTGGTAGAATAGCTATGATCTTTTTATGGTTTTTAAGCTTTGGTAGGACTGATGATAACAGTCCTACAAACATCTCCTTATCCCTCTCTGTAAGCTCTTTTGGTGGATAATCATAGTTTGCAAACGGATAGTAAATGTCCAGCTCACGTGGCACTAGCACCATGGGCTCTGAGATGATGTATCTCTGAACCC
>JANXEL010000077.1 GCA_025058535.1 Ignisphaera sp.
GAATTCTGTGGCTCCATACATTACTGCTCTTCTTGGACCTACACCTCTTACTCCAGTTGGTGGGTAGGATGAGTATCTAATAGCAGCTTCAGCCTCCTCTCTACTGTTTACCCATGGAATCACAAGACCACTAGCACCCACATCTAGTATCCTCTTTATAACCACCATATCATTCCATGGAGCTCTCACCATTGGCACTATACTACTTCCTCTAACACCAGCGAGAAGCATCTGCAGATCTGAGACATCCAGTGGTGCATGCTCCATGTCAAAAACAAGCCAGTCAAACGAAAGCGTGGAAAGAACTTCAACAACATCCAAACAATTAAAAGTCACCCAGGTTCCAAGTAGGACATCCCCGTTCTTTAATCTATTTTTAAATAGTGACATTCAACTTCACCTCGGAAATAGAGGTGTGTAGGTCGGTGTTTATAAGATTATTAGAATCACCTCTTCGCGCTGCTCGTAGCTGTCTAATTGCATAGTCTGGTAACGAAGTGTAGTTTGAGATGTGTGCTGCACTGCAGTAGCTTGTTGTTTTAGGTGATGTTGGAAGATGAAGGTGTAGAGAGTACAGCAAGACTGCTAAGCTATGTAGGGTCACGGCACAACGATGATATTACTATGAGTTGTAGAAGGTATGGAGATTGACAAAGCTTGCTTTGGTAAGCTTTCTACACAATTTTAAGTTATCTACTTCTGTTGTACGAGAAAAGAGGAATTTTCGAGCAATATTGCAGGTTTATTTGATATTTAAGTGACGGCTCTGTATTGAAGATGATAGCCAATGAGAGATGTTGTAGAATTGGAGCCAGCAAGAGGAACTGCAGAATAGAAAGAAGTTAACAAAAATATTCCTGTAGAGAACTTATAGGTTAACTCCTAAAGTTCATAGGAGTAGTATGTGGTTTTCTGGTAACACGCTATACCACACACTGGTAGATCATTGAACGGTTAGAGGAGGTTCTATTCCTAGATCTCTTGCTACATCAATTAGCAGCCTCCACGTTCCTAGATCTATAGGTATTCCATCTCTAACTCTAATTTCAAAGTTTCTGTCCTCTGGTTCACCAGGGAGAAGCACCTCAGTAAATCCTTGGGCTGGCGGACATGACTTTACTATTTTAATCAATTCATTTACATCATTTAGATACTCACTGTACTCTCTAAAGGTTGCGGGATTTATAGCTACTACAAAGAATCCACCTTGTGTTGATGGGTGCAGAGGTATATTTTTGCTCAAGGCTCCACCAGATAGTAGGGCTGAAAGCACTTCAATTGCTAGAGATATGGCGTAGCCCTTATATCCTCCAAAGGGAAGTAGAATCCCCTCGTACGCCTCTTTAGGGTCAGTTGTAGGTCTTCCATCCTTGGCTAGTGCTATACCTTCAGGTATCTTTTCACCTTTCAAGGCGGCTAATCTAAGTTTGAACGAAGCTGTCGCACTTGTAGCCATGTCAATAACTATAGGTTTACCAATGGATGGAAATGCAATACTTATAGGGTTTGTCCCAAATATTCTTTGACTACCTCCCCAGGGAGCTACAAACGGTGGTCCATTCGCCGTGGCCAGTCCTATAAGATTGTTTTTACTCATCCTTAGCGTGTAGTAGGCTAGCATACCTACATGTCCTAGCCTTCTAACAGATACAGCAGATACACCAATAGTTTTAGCCTTATCTACGGCTATATCGGTAGCCCTTACAGCGATAGGTATCCCAAGTCCATCATCACCATCAATTAGAGCTGTAGCTGCACCCTCTTTCACTATCCTAACCTCTGGCCTTGCTTTAACATAACCTTTCCTAACACCTTCTATATAATATGGAATTCTAATAACACCATGTGAGTCAACACCTCTCAAATTAGCTAGAACTAAATGGTCAGCAATGAGCTCAGCATCGTGCGCAGGAACGCCAATCCTGGTAAAGCACTCAATAGTAAATTTGTAGAGGTCCTTCCATATCACCTTTACGTATTCAGTCATAGTTCCACAGTCTACCATGTTCACCTCAAGAATTTTAATACTTTTTCTAACACCATCCAATAACCGGCGATTGTGTTGTCTAAAAATAGAAGTGGTCTCTTTGTGGTTATAGAGGGTATAGATGGATCTGGAAAAACAACCATTTCAAAGAGAATTGTTGAGAAGTTCACCGATATGGGGTATAGAGCTTTCTATACTTATGAACCTTACGCATCTCCTTTTACCGAGGTTTTAAAGAGGTATATAGAGGTGTATGGAGAAGCTGAGGTGGAGGTAGAAACCCTCTTGATGGCTCTGGATAGATTCTTCCATGTGAGAAAGGTTATAGAGCCACTTCTAGACCAGGGTTACATAGTTGTGTGTGATCGCTATGTATACTCCTCTATAGCGTATCAAGGAGCAAAGGAAGGCGATGTAGCGTGGATAAGGTCTGTAAACAGATATGCTGTAAAGCCTGATGTAGCCATCTATCTGAGGGTGCCTCTAGAAGTTGCTATAGGTAGGTTAAAGTATAAGCAGAGTAGCTGGAGCTATTTCGAGAAGTTGGATAGGATAAGAAGAGCCTTAGAAATCTATGAGATGCTTGCATCATTAGGAGAATTGATAGCTGTTGATGCGACGAAAGACGTTGATAGTGTGACAAAGGAATGCATAAAACTAATAACTAAAAGAATAAGCAAGGATGGTAACCTAGGTTGAATACCCGAATTTGCGCTCTTAGGGAACTTCAAATAGTACAGTGAAGAAAAATAAGCAGAATGATCGTATCCTCTATCTAGTAGTCCAGTATCGTTTCTATCGCTTCTCTATCTAATTCGTGTGGCATAGGTATTCCTGTTACTCTAGACGCTATTTCCGTCAGTGCCACAAGATCGTTTCTATTAATTAGGTTAAGTTGGAATTTTCTTATTCCCGCTAATAGTTGTTGCATGCCGACTCTCAATCTCTCCATGTAGTTATAGACGCCTACTGCCCCTGGCGGCAGCTCTCTACCAGCAATGTTCTTGATATACGTATAGTTTGCTAAAAATAGCTCAGGTGACGCGCCGTACTCCTCAGCTATGGTCTTTGGAAGCTTTCCCTCTTTTGCGAGTTTTGAGAAATATTCGGTCTTCATCGCTGCAGTAATAGGTGCTCTACCCATAACCACCGCTTTTACGTACGGTTCGTTGCTAAAGTTGCTGAGAGCTATGGCTTTAAGTATTTGGGTTTCCTCTATGAAGCCTCCTGCCATAACTATATCTGGTATGTGCTTCCCTTTTCTACTTAGCACTTGTACACATCTAAGGGCTATGGTCTCCATGTAGATAGTTGGTATACCCATTTCATCCATCATAGGAACAGGGCTCATTCCAGTTCCACCACCCGCACCATCGAATGTAATGTAGTCCACTTTAGCCTCTGAACCTATTTTGAGCGTATATGCTATATCTATGGGCCTATAGTTACCGGTTTTAATAGAAACTACTTTAGCCCCCTGTTCCCTAAGCTTATAGACGTCTTCAACGAAGTCCGTGAGCTTCGGAGATCCGACCCTACTGTGCCTTTCAAAACTCTTTATAGCTCCCAGCTTGTAGGCCTCCTGCACAGTAGGATCTTCAGGGTCTGGAAGAACGAGGTAGCCTCTCTTCTTAAGCTCTACGGCTCTATGGATATCCTTAACCCTTATTTCACCACCTATTGCCTTAGCACCCTGCCCCCACTTGCGTTCAATACAATTAACCTCAAGCTTAGAGATGACGTAGACGTCCACACCCAGTCTTTGATCTTCTACATTTGTCTGCACAATTATGTCACCGTACTTTCCATCCCAGTATTCCCTATAGAGTTTAATTCTCCTCTCCATCTCTTTGGAGTGAGCAACTTTACCACCTGATATAACTGACTCGGGATCAACACCACACACGTTTTCACCAACAATTATTGCTATGCCAGATAGAGCTGCCCCAGTAGCTAGAGATTCCCAAAAGATTCTGGCTACGTCTGTAGAGCCGTAGGCACCCATCATAATGGGTACTTTAAGTCTTACACCACCAACGCTAGTTTCTGTAGATACATTTGGAAATAGCATCTTATCAGGATCCTCATCGATACCATAGGCTCCTCTAACAGTTGAAAGTAGATTGAAGTGGGACCAATCAATACCGAAATCCTTTAAGGCGGCTGCAGTGCTAAATCCAAAGTACTTAGGCATTGGATAAAGAGCTTCTCTGCCCCTTAGAGCAGCTAAGCTTATCTGACACATTGTTGCACATTCGTAAATACATATGGGGCACATACCACTTAAAGCACTTGCATCTCTAACTCTTAGATTCGTACCCGTAGTTGACTTTGCATTTAGGTAGCTTGAGTTAATCACAGATGTGACACCCGTAGGTCGCTAAATTGCTAACTGTGTGTGAAAATTTTGTTTAAAAATTTTACTAGATAATAAAACGTGAATGAAATGTATAAGCATGTATAGTCTGTTAAAATAAGGTAAACCACATCTTACTATATTTGCGTACTATATGTTGACTCTGCACATCCACTACAGAATGAGGAGATAGTGTAGACTACTCTAATATACTTCCTATATTTTCTCCAATACTATTTTCAGACCAGAAACCGCTCATCACTTTTCAGCCTATCTAACCTTCATCATGATACTGCTACAGCGTGTAGACTATCTTACTGAGATAGTTTTAAGCTGTACTGAAGATTATATTCTATTCAGTACTTCTATGAGAGATGCTGAAGCTCTTTATTTATAAAGTCTCTACTGTGGGTTAATCCTTTTGTCAGGATTAGAGAATTTCTAATCCTCTCATTAATTTCCGGTAGACACCTAACACGTATTGTGCAAGTTGCGTAGAGAGGTTCTATAAACAGAAGAAAGATATGCTATACACGGTTTTATTGAAAACACTTTTCCAGCTAAAAACGGTACTGATTTAAGTGTTGAGTTGATTGTGGAGCTACTGTGGTGGTGTTGTTGAGTAATGCCAGGATAGTGAGGGATGAATTTTTATGTAGTGGTAGAAGAGTATCTCTATATAAGAGAATTATACAATTTGGTGAAGAGTATTTTGAAAAGGATCTTGTCGTTTTTGGTAGTGCTGTTGTTGTACTTCCACTACTACATAGTGGTGAAGTTATTTTTGTTAAACAGTGGAGAGCAGCTGTAAATAGCTGGGTTTTGGAGCTTCCAGCTGGAAGAATAGATGATGGAGAGAGTCCTCAGGAAGCAGCTGTGAGAGAACTTGAGGAGGAGACCGGTTATAGAGCTGGATATCTAGGACTCCTAGCTAGAGTCTATGTAGCACCTGGTTACAGCGATGAAACCCAGTGGATATTTCTAGCAAGAGATTTGGAGTACGTGGGTGCAAAGCCAGAGAAAGGTGAAATCATATCAACAGTTTTTATGAAGCCCAGTGAATTCATTGATACTGCACTTAGAGGTGGCTACACTGATTTAAAGAGTCTAGCGGCAATTCTGCTATACATGAACTGCCATCATGGCTAGCGCTACAGAGCATTGAATTGTCAGTGTTGGTGTGGATATTCTGCATTTAGTGTATAGAAACATTGTTCTCTACCTTACAGCATTATATTATTCTAGAAGCAAAAATACACAATCTATAGGCTAAGAATCGTGTGGCTCCACACATGATAGGGAAGTGTTTTATCATTCAAGGATAGAGTTGCTTAGAGCGGTTGTAGGAAATTACTACTTATGGTTTACAGTTTCAAGATTTAGTAGAGGAGGCTCTTACCCTCCAACCACATATATCGTTTGCACATATCATTCCCGAGATGGTAACAGCTTCTATTCCTCCACCTGGAAAGGTTGAAGCTCCCACTAGGTAGAGACCTTTTATCGGTGTTTTAAAGTAGGGTCTCTTTACACCCATTGACTGGTCAAATGCATAGATTGCACCTTCCGGCATTGATGTGTATCTCTCAAAGGTTCTCGGTGTTGCAGCCTCCTTCGCAACTATGTGCTCACTTAAACCCTGAATAACCTTCTCAACCTTCTGAATCAGAGCTTGTGTGAGTTCACTCTTCTTTCTATAGTACTCTTCAGTTCCTCTTGGTGGAAAGTCGTAGTAGTTAGCACTGGTTAGTACTGTGAGGCTTGTTTTACCCTTAGGTGCTAAACTTGGATCAGCATTTGAATTGAATACAATTTCATACCCCTCATCCAGGTTCTTGAGAAGTGATGGATAGTTTGATAGATCAGCATCTACCCCTAGAAAAACCATGAAGCAAGATGGAGACATCTTCAGCCCTCTAATATACTCAATAAACTCCCTATCCAAATTTTTCTCTCCAACAAGCTCGAGAAACGTTGTTTTGGCATTAGCATTAGAGACGACAATAGGGCTGCGAAAAACTTTATCTCCAACCATAACACCCTTTACCACACCCGCCTCTACAAGTATTCTATCTACTCTGTGATTTACCAGCACTCTCCCACCACACCTCTCAATAACACTCTTTAAACTATCAGCGTACCTCTGCGCTCCTCCCTTGGGAAAGTAGCCTCCATAGAGGTAGTAGGAGATGCAGGCTGTAAGTGCTGTTGAAGCTGGAGTTCTTTCAGGGCTTGTCCCAACATAGGATAGTAGAGCACTCAGCAACTCCTTTAAATCCTCATCACTGAAATATTCATCCAGCTTCTGCTTGAAACTCTTATTCATCCAGTCATAGAAGTGGGGATGCTCTCTTGGGTAGTCAACAAGCTTCTTAACTCCAAAAACTTTAGCGATAAGCTCTGGAGGAAGAGGTGTGCCATAAGCCTCAGCATCGCTGTAACACTCCATGTAGGCCTTCCTAGCATCGTCAAAAAAGGCTAAGATGTTCTCCCTCTCATGTGGAAACATTTTTGATAGAAGCTCTACATACTCCTCTAAACTCTTTGCCTCAATACGCTTTCCCTTAAAAATAAACCTCGCAACATTCTTTACAAATAAATCCTCCCTATTCAACCCAAGCTCACGTAGAAGGTAGGTTAGAGGCCCCTTCTCCCACAAACCACTAACATCCTCAACACCTGCATTGAAGGTAAACCCCCTTCTCTTAAAGGATGAGCAGTACCCTCCAACCTGATAATGCTGTTCAAGAACTAAAACCTTGTATCCTCTCTTAGCAAGGAGAGAGCCGCACGTTAATCCCCCAATTCCAGCACCTACAACTATAACGTCATACTCATCTTCACCCTTAGCCATCTTTGGATCTACTTCAATCCTCCAATCAAATCTCCCAAAAGGCTTAACATACTCCTTCACAACAAAGTAGGCAGCTGCTTTTACTGGGAAGGTTATAGAGAAGGCTATACCAAAAGCGATAAAGAGATTAGAGAGGATTACGTCATAGGGTTTTGAGAAGAGTAGGAAGAACGCTGCATTGATTAGAAATATGGACATCCAAACAGCCGAAATGATGTTGTTAATGAGGAGAAATGATCTCTCCCTCCAATAAGCTTTAGGCCAATCTCTTCTAGAAACCATAAGTGTAAAAGGCTGCTTAAATACAATAGAAACCACGGCCATTAGGAACAGAGCAAAATAGCCAGCAGAGCCGCTGTAGCTAATGAAAAAATCCTGATTAAGAATGAAAGTAATAATGGAGGCCAGGCTAAAGTATATCATAGAGAAAATGTCCATTAAGTTACAACTTTTCAGCATCCTTTGAAATATCACAAGAGTAGCAGAAATTATTAGAGAGAAAACTACACCGAGTCTGAATTCTAAACCACATAGAGTCCAGTAAATAATCCAAGGAATAAAAGAGACTGCAATATACACCATGCCAGGAACCTTCATCTTGAACCGGCTCCTAAACCATTGAAATTACATTCCTCCTGAGCTCTTTTAAGCTTTTCCTTTTGGCCACCATTTACAGAATATCGATAAAGTTGTTTTCAGTTGAGACAAATAGTCTCTACAGCAATTTTAGTGGTTGAGATTTAAATTGAAATATGCTTTAAAGAATTGCATATAAATGATATAACTTCGATAGATTAATGGGTTTCACCAAGAACAGAAGAAGTTTATCAGAGGCCTGAATTTTCTGTGATACAACTCTCTCAGAAGTTATGTATTAAATAAAGAGGTTGCTGGGAACTAAAGAGTGTTGGAGGGCATCCCATCATTAATGTCTGTCCTGAGACCGTTTCACGAATTTAATGTTTCTGCCAATTCAAACTCATCTACGCTATTGTTCTGTAGTATTAAAAGGATGCAAAGGTAATATTGAAAAAGGGATTAGCGTTACTGTGAAATAATCTACTTATAGGTGACTATGTCAGTTTCGTGAATCTTTTATCCACTTCGTCCCAGTTTACTATATTCCATATGTTATCTAGGTACTTCTTTCTATCATTTTTATAGTCTATGTAGTATGCATGTTCAAATGCATCTATAACGAGTATTATTGGTATCGTTGGATATATATTGACGTTATGCTTCTCTATCTGCATAATTAGCAATCTATTCGTGTTTCTGCAGTATGTCAATGCACCCCATCCTGAGCCTTCAACAGTTAGCGTAGCCTCTGTGAATTCATTTTTGAATCTATCAAAGCTTCCAAAGTCCTCTTTAATCTTATCTCCTATTCTTCCACCTGGAGCACCACCAGCTCTTCCAGCTGGAGCCATATTATGCCAGTACAGTGTATGTAGGATGTGGCCTCCTATGTTAAAGGAGAGGAGTTTTAGAGCTGCTTTAACATCGAATGATGCCCCCTCTGCTCTAGCTTTGTCCATCATTTGAAGAATTCTATTGGCACCGTCCACGTAGGCCTTATGGTGTATTTCATAGTGTATTCTAAGTTGTTCCCTCGATATGTGTGGCTCAAGATCTTCAAGTCTGTAAGGTAGAGGTGGAAGCTCGTAAAGCTTTTTGTTCATAACCTACTAATCCCCTACTACCCACCTTTTCTTGTCTAGAATATAAGTTTTCTGAGTTTGACACTTTGAGATATCATGTAAAGTGAAATGCTCACTTTGCAGCGCTGTTGATAGCGCAAATCCCCTTTTGTGAAACGCATTCTATCAAACCTCTTCCCTCATACATCTACCAACTACACACTTGTAGTTGTTTTTAAATTGTAGAGAAATTGAATTTAAATAGCCTTATTATAGCAAAAATCATAATCTTTTTAGATCATCACTCCAATAACAACATCGTGTTTAAGAGAGTGTATTTTGAAAAGCTGGTTTCCCATATCATAATCTGCTTATAGTAATTTTAGAAAAAAGTATTATGTAAGGATGTAACAAGTAGCAGATGGCAACACTATTCTACACCAACAAAACCCGCAGCATCCATGTTATGTAGATCAGCTATGTATAGATCTTTCTAAAATTGTATACCGAGATTCTGCCTAGCTCTATCTATGTGCAGCTTTAAATCATTAAAGGAAGTAGTTACAACCCTTTCTGGCACTCCAATGGGCATTATGTATATTGGAACTTCATCAGACTTCAATCCTACGATACTTGCAACCTCAGAATCTCTGAAGGCACCTATCGCGACCGTGCCGTATCCTAATGCTGTTGACATTAAATATATGTTTTGACCCACGTGTCCAACATCTATAGGTACATACCGAATTCTCCCTCTCTCACCATAGTGTCTTGTAGTTCGTTCATATATAGCAGTGATGACTATGCTTACTGGTGCGTCTTCAATCCATTTTTGATTAAGTGCTGCCCTCATTAAGCTTCTCCTAACGTCACCCCTTCTTGCTTCAGATAATCCATGCACAGATGGAATGTATTTGTACACACCCGATTCTAGATACTTGTCTTCCAATACGTGGACACCTTGTTCACCGATGGCCAAGTACAGTTCTAGAGGGTATGTGGCGCCTGCACTAGGAGAGGCCCTAAAGCCTCTTGCAGGATCTGTGATTCCATATGCTGCCCATAGAATCATAGATATATGGGTCAGTTTAATAGGATCTCTCTTAAACTCTCGGATACTCCTTCGTAAAAGAATGGCCTCTTCTACTGTTAAATACGTTAATTTCTGCGGTGTTGGAAGAGCAATTATAGACATATTTTCAGCCACTCAAACTTTTATGAGAGTAACTAGAAATACTTTTATGCAATTACTGATTTTTTATACAAATTTACTACCATTAGAGTGGATGCAGATGTGAATTGTAATTTGAATAGAATGGCATAATTGATAGTCGTAGCCACGGTGTTACTGTGTATTGCAATTATAGAATCGTCTGTATAGATCCTCTCAAATCGAAGAACGTGGCATCTGTTATTATGGCATATCCCCTCTTACCTAAAACTTCAACACCTTGCTCTAGAACAACCGGTCTGTAGTTGTATAGTCTGCCCACAGCTTTGTTTCCGCTAGCATCGATTTCCGTAATCCAGACCTTTGCTATAGATCCTATGTATTCTCTATTTAGCTCCAACGCTACTGCCTCATACACCTTCTCCATGTAACTGCTTCTCAATTTTTTTATAGGGTCTGGTACCTGAGGCATCAGTGCTGATTTTGTGTATGGTCTCTGTGAAAACCTTGCTATGTGAACTCTATCAATATAGTTTTCAGATATAAGTTCAACGCTATCTAGAAATGCCTGCTCATCCTCACCTGGATGACCTACGATTATGTCTGTTGCTATATGCACACCCTCAACTTTATTTCGAACCTCTCTTATGATATCTAGAAACTGTTCAACGTTATATCCTCTATTCATAGTTCTAAGAACTGCGTTGTTTCCACTTTGTACAGGTATGTGAAGGTGTTTATACACTCTAGGATCTCTTAATATACGTATTATATCGTCAAGATAGTTAACAGTATGTTTTGGATTAAGCTGTCCAAGCCTTACTATAAAGTCATCTGAGTCGATCTCGAGTATGGCCTGTAGAAGCTTTGGTAGTGCGTAACTACCATATAAGTCAATACCATATACGCTTAAATCCTGAGCCGTAATCTCAATCTCTACGGCGCCCATAGATAACACCTCCTTAATGGTGGTAACGACCTTTTCTATGGGAGCACTGCGGAGATGGGGCCTAGCAACCTTGACTACACAAAATGAACACTCATCTATGCAGCCCTCAGCAACTGGTATGCTGACCTTCACACCCTCTATAATCTTCGGCATTATGTGGAATGATTTAAAGTCGTCTGATACAATAGATTGAGGTGGAGCCTCAATAGCTTCAACAACTCTATGTACACTCTGAGGCGTCATCAGCACAGATTGTGGACACACTCTCCTAATGCTAGCTGGCATTACCCTAGCCATGCATCCAGCAACTACAATCTTTTTACCTAGTCGTGATAGAGATTCAAGTCGCTTAATCATCCTAACCTCAGTGTCGTACCTTACAACACATGTATTCAGGATAATTACATCAGCATTGGTGGGGACGTCAACAATCTCGTATCCATTACAGAGCAGCGCGGTTTTTATAGTTGCTGCATCTGCTCTATTTAGCGTACACCCATATACCTCTATATAGACCTTTTTACTCATGCTACTTCAGACCTTATTTCTAAGAGTTGCGAATCAGGTTTTAAGCTGTATCACGATATATGTTATACCGTAAGGAGAGGTGAACGACGGCTTGAATGAAGATAGTAGAGAACTGGAGATTATATATAACTATGATGCCCTACTCGACAGGGCGTACTCCAGGCTTCCTATGAAGAGAACTAGTAAAGCCTATGACATCCCATCACTCGAAGTGGATTATGTAGGCGATCATACAATGGTTAAAAATTTTGGTTATGTGTGTGACAGAGTCCGAAGAGAGCCTAGAATTACGATGAGATTTTTCCTAAAGGAGCTAGCAATGCCTGGATCACTAGATGAGAGGAACAACCTAATTATATATAGGAGAGTAACCTCAAAGTCTCTTCAGGAACTCTATAATCGTTTTCTGGAAACATATGTTAGGTGTTCTACGTGTGGAAGCTATGATACAGAGCTTGGTAGAGAAGGTAAGGTATGGTATATACAGTGTCTAGCATGCGGTGCTAGAACCTATGTGAAACCTGTATAGAGGTATGATGTGCCGTGTCTCTATTTTATATAAAAGTTTATAACATGGAGGGTGTTACCATGGTCGCCGTATGCGATGAGGAAATTCTGGGAAAGGTATTTAGGGAGGGCGATATAGTATTAAACATATCATCCGCGTTCTATGAAGGTAAGAGAGTAGGTATCGAAGAAGTTATTGAGGTGATCAGTACGGCTGATATGGTGATAGTCTCTGGGAAAAGAATTGTCAATGAGTTGGCTAGAAGGGGATTAGCGCCAAAGGAATACGCCCTTGAAGTCGATGGTCAGCTCCATCTACAGATAATCAGAGGGGTATATGAATAGTGAAAAAATTTTGTGTTAGATGCGGCTCTGAGGAGGGCGACACTATTTATATAGTTGATGGGCTATGTCCAAGATGTTTCATAGAGGTGAATAAACCGTCTATAGAGAGTATAAAAATAAGGTACTGCGGTAAATGCGGTGCTATATACTGCAGCGGTAAATGGGTCGCTGCAGCAGAAAGTTCTCCTGCGGACACAGCTAAGGAAATTATATTGAAGTATTTAAAGTTCAGTAAGAAAATCAGAGTTGCTGATATATCTATAAATCTAAATCCCTATGAAGACACTAATGGTAAGGCAAAGATAGTTTTTGATATAGAGAATAAGTTTAAATTTCAGTATGAGCTACCAATCCAGATCCGGTGGAGTAGGGCAACCTGCCCCTCATGCCTAAGAAAAGCTGGAGGAGGGTATAGCTCAATTATTCAGATAAGATATGTAAACTGGGGTGATGAAATTGCCAGATTCGTTGAGGAGGTGCTCAACGTCTATAGGGAGTACATTATCGATATTGATGAGGTTAAGAATGGCTATAATATAAAGCTTGCAGATCCTCATATAGCAAAGCGCATAGCTGATCTGACACGAAGAAGGTGGAGGAATACCAAGATATTGGAGTCGTACGGGGATAGTAAAAAACTGAGAGACGGGTCTAGATTCTCAAGGCTTTATATATCTATAAGAATTCTGAATTTCAAAAGGGGAGACTATGTAGTATTGAATGGAAAACCGTATAGGGTTGTAGATATCGATGAAAAGGGCGTTGTTATATCCGATCAAGATGGAGCTCTACATAGAATTGATATGGATGAACTTGTGCTTAAATACATGAAGTCACGTATAAAGCATAGCATTTAGAAACACTATAGTTTATATATTTGAATTTGGATGATTAGATATATAGTGAGGTGAAGCCTTTATACCAGATAAAAGGAAGAGGGAACAAGCAGTAGAGGAGAAGGAGCTCCTGTTACCATCAAATGGGCAAGTAGTGTGTGTGATAGATGAAATAATAGGGGCTGATTTTGTAAAGGTTAGATGCAGTGATGGTGCTTCACGCTCGTGTAGAATTCCTGGACGGTTTAGAAGAAGAACGTGGCTTTCTGAAGGTGATGTAGTACTTGTTCAGCCATGGGATTTTCAGCCAAATAAAGGTGATATACTACACAAATACTCAAAGGATGAAATTAGAAGACTAGTAAACATGGGTGTTGTGCCGAGGGAGTTCATCGAGGGTGGAACATAGCTGCCGCCCAAAGAGGATATTGATTCAAGCATTGATCTAGACATACGTAGAAGAGTTGCGGAGCCTAGAATAAAGGACAAAGATCTTTTCGAAACCGTTGAAGAAGTTTTCGACAAGTCAACGATTCTGGCTATTTTAGAATTAAAGAGAAGAAGCTGTATAGTGAAGATAAAGGGTGTTGTCTCAGCAGGTAAGGAAGCACGAGTGTACTGGGGTAAAGGTGGTGATGGGAAAGACCTAGCTATAAAGATATTTCTCACATCTTCAGCAGAGTTTAGAAAGAGTATATGGAAGTATATTCAAGGAGATCCTAGATTTGAAAACATAAAGAACGTCTCCACGCATAAGTTGATGAGCATATGGGCTAAAAAGGAGTACTCCAATCTAAAGAAGATGTATAATGCTGATATCAGCGTGCCGAGACCTATATGTGTATACAGGAATGTACTAGTCATGGAATTTCTAGGAGAGGAAGGTGTTAGAGCACCCCTCTTAAAGGAAGTCTACAGATTCCAGCACCCAGATGAGGAGAAGAGTAGGCGATACTTCTCTACTTTAATCAAAAACGTCTATAAAATGTACTGGTATGCAGGACTTGTACACGGTGATCTTAGCGAGTACAATGTTATGATTTTTAGAGAAACTCCCTACATAATTGATGTAAGTCAAGCTGTAAGAATAGAACATCCAAATGCTCATCAATTTCTCCGTCGGGACCTCTCAAATCTGATTAGATTTTTTAGCGAGGAGATAGGAATTGATCTACCTTCTGTTGAGGAAATTTATAGAGTAATAATATCTAATGAGATGGGAAAGATAGAAGAACTCTGAGAATATTGTGCTAATGATATTTTCAGCTTTTTAATCCGTTAGCATAATAGATATGATTAGCATCTCATTGACCATCTCGGATATGGGGTAGCATGTAGATGAGCGATAGCAGCAGAGTTAATAGTTCTAGCCAGAACAGATGCACCCCAAACGACTCAAGCTCCCAATTTAATAATACGATGGGCTATACAATACAAGGAGTAACAAAACTCTATGTAAAGTTACCAGTTGAGCGTGTAGGGGTAGTAATAGGTAAGGGTGGAGAAACTTTGCGAAAGCTCATGGAATTTACCAAGACATTAATAACTGTTAACGAAGTAGACGGAATTGTGGTGATAGAACCAGCATCACCACGTACTAGACCCATAGATTTGATGAAAGCTCAGGACGTAATTAAGGCTATAGGGTACGGCTTCTCTCCAGATAGAGCATTTAGATTATTAGATGAGGATACAATGCTCATCGTGATAGATCTAAGGGAGCATGTTAAAGCGTCACCTAATCACCTTGCTAGAGTTAAGGGGAGAATAATAGGCGAGGAAGGAAGGGTGAGGAAGAATCTAGAGGATGCAACAGGTACATACATATCCGTATACGAAGACTACGTGGCTATAATAGGAGAGTATGAGAATGCCAGCATTACTCGAGATGCAGTAATGATGATCGTCGAGGGAAGGCAGCATGCTACTGTATATAAATATGTGGATAGGGCTATGAGGCAGATTAAGAAAGCTAAAATGATATCGCTTTGGAGAACATAGTGCACCTTGAGGTAAGATAATAAGAGTATATAAGGGTGTGTAGTTTAAGAAAATTTTGATGAAAACTGGTGGGCCCGTAGCTCAGCTAGGTAGAGCGGCGGACTATGAAACTGGGCCGAGGCTCCAGTTACTATGGGTCTGCTGACCCCAGTGGGATGAAATGAAACTGGAGCGTTGATGGAGAGACCCGTAGGTCGGGGGTTCAAATCCCCCCGGGCCCACCACACCACACATCAATAATAGAGGTATGTATATAGTTTGCGCAAACGTTCAGCAGGTGGGGGATGGCTGCTGAACAATCTCTCCACAAGACCCATCCTCCCAGTAGAGCTCCTCACAGCTATTTTTTGAAGAACTTGAAGATAGATTCTTGGGTTCTCAAGCATCTCCACAACAGTGATGTCCGCCTCCTCCTCAAATTTTCTAGTAAGATACCTTGTGAATAACAGTGTAGATACATATATTAGAGCAAAGAACACTACTGTCAAAGTGAAGAACACGGCTTCAGATTCCATATTGAGAGCTATATATAAGTATGGAAGTGCTTCTATGAACATTACTGAGAGACTTGAAGCGGCCAGCTTTAAATGGTGTTTCCGTCGACAGTGTGCATACTCATGGAAGATAACTGCCTGCAGTTCATCGAGTGTCAATATATTTAGCATACCCTGGGAAATGACCAAAGTCCTACAGAGAAACCCTACAGCTGCCGCGTTAATAACATCTTCCGTGTAAGCAATCTTTATTTTTTTAAAAGGCTTCACTCCTATAGTCGCTGCAGCACTTCTGGATAATTCCAATAGAATGCGGTTTTCAGCATTACGTGATTTAACCCACCAGAAGTATAGCCCTATGTATTCAATCATAGCCTTCACTCTTAGTCTAATTTTATTCTTTATAGTATTGATCTGTCCCATTATCTTCTACACCGCTGATTGCTCAGTCTTCTCTTAAGATTTGGTAAATTTATTAACTGAAAATATAACCATTACTTGATGTAGAATGCATTACAGGATTTTATATGAATAGAGAGTTGTATGAAGGTGGGGATTGCAGCTTAAGAATAGGTTACCTACTTAAATGAGAGTGGCATATACATGGTATTAACAACAGTTGATATGACTACGCTTTCCAATAGATATTTAAGAAACGAGTTGTCTGAGGATCTTAAGATAATCCGTGCTATGCTTAAATACGATTAAAAGTATTAGAGCTGTGCAACTGAAGCCATTCAATTCAACATTGAAGAGGTTGTTAATAGGAACGACCTCATAATCTGCTTAAATAGATTTGAGAAAAATATCATAGAAAATGAGAGGCACTTGAATTAAAAACCTAGGGTGTATAGTGATTTGTGAAGGTATTAAGGTCTCTTAATTTAGCTGAACTGCAAATAAATTGATGGAATGCACTCCTCACATCTTATTCGTAATTTCCTCAACTGCTAGATTTATAGCTCCATAGTGTTTACCCATAGCAATATCAAATGCTAACTCAGACGCGGCCTGTAGGTTGTAGCATATCAATAGAAGTCTCTCAAAGAAGGTCTTAGCCCTTAAGTACTCGTCAAGAGATCTGTACTTTGGAATAACCTCCATTTCCATCCTACGTATAAATTTAATTGACTCTATAGCTAGATCAACAGCTCTACTAGCTATGTATAGATCTCCCTTTGATAGCACTTGTAGGATGATATCCATAACATACGCTATGTGAAGTTCGAGCTCATCGAGCTTATCCCCAAGAGAATCCCTCACTACATGCATTAGTTCAGGTGTTTCGCTAAAAATCTGTGAAGCTTGGGTTAAAGCATCACCTATATCTTCAAGCGATTTTATTAGCGTTCGATACTCAGTAACGAATGGTATTGATCTGATGAGGTTCAGTGCATATACATACCTTACTGCCAATGCATGTATGCGATCCATTTCAAACTCGAGTTCGGCTATCTCTCTGAGATGTTCGTAATCTAGATTCTTTATAGATATTACAAGGAAGTGCAGCATGTTTTTTATAGCAGAAATCATTCTAGTAATAAGTCCATCGATGTTGTACCTCTCAGTATCAATGAAGATCTGAATGACAACTCTGTCCGATGTCTGCTCAATGATTTCAGACCCTATTAGCATTCTAATAAGAGATCTAATGGCATGCATATGGTGTGGTGATATGATCTTCTCTTCAACATTTTCCACCACTATTCTATCGTAACAGGCAATATAGGAAGCGTATATCGCTCTCATCAGAATATCTTCAGATGTGTTTCTAGATATACCAAGTTTTATTTCTTTACCTCTGTGCCTCTTTTCTAAAATCTTCTCCGGTAGAATTACTAGAGAGCCGTCCTCCTTAACCTCAAGCCTTACAAGATCTGAGGGCTTCAATCCGATCATCTTTACATACTCAGATGGAAGCGAAATCATTAGTGTGGATTTACCGAATTTCTGAACTTTTCTGGTTTCAACAATTTTTGACTCACTCATATCTAACTATACCTAAATATACCTCATCACTATAGGGCTTAAAATGTTTTTACTTTATATACAGGTTTAACGCAATCCTATATTAAGTGAAATTGTTTAAGAACTTTTTAATACCTCTTGTATCGATATGCTGATTATCCTTCCACAGCTAATTTTAACAATAATATTATTTTCTAGAAGAATTGTTTCATCAGCCTCTTCATTTGAGATTACAATATGGAGGGTGTTTGTTATATTATCATATACTACTGCAGCTCTTTCAAGCTCTGATAAGTCCAATACAACCCTTCTCGCTTCCCTATCTACCTTGATTTCCGTGACGTACACGGGTTTCACCAAACTTAACTAGAGGATCACCAATTTAAAATACATTGTGTAGAAGATGCTGCAAGCTATTATGAAGCATAGACACGAGTTTGATAGATACCATATGGATTTATAAGCTTACTAGTGGTTAGAGAATTCAATCACGAATCCGAGCTCGATTTGAATGTCCGAATCTGTAACCAAAGTAAAAGATCTCAAACCGGGAATGGAGAATATAAGCACAGCAGTAAGAATTTTAGAGAGCTATGGTGTCAGAACAATAGACACAAAGGCCGGTACTAGAACGCTTGGAGAGTATATGGTCGGAGACGACACAGGTAAGGTAAAGCTGGTTGTGTGGGGTTCTAAGGCACCATCTCTAAGTGTAGGAGAAGTTGTTGAAGTGAAGAATGCGTGGGTAACGGTGTTTAAGGGAGAGGTTCAGCTAAATGCAGGTAAAAGCACCAGTATAGAGAAACTTCCTGACGATGCAGTTCCCTCAGCAGAAGACATTCCGGACGAGGTTCCAAAGGCACCTGAAGGTGTTGGAAGAGCTCCTCCTCGTAGACCGAGATCAGGAAGGTTTGGTGGAAGAGGTAGAGGAAGGGGAGGTTTTAGGTAGCCCACCATGAGTGACGAGACTAAAGAAGAAACTGTAAAAACTAGATGGAACGAAGTTTATATGAAGAAAGGTAGTGAGATAGGTGTTGATAAAGGAGACTTCGTTGTTGCTGTAGACGAGGAAAAGGCATATGCACTTGCACCAGCCGTATACTATGTGTGGTCTATGTGTGATGGCGAGACTTCTATAGGAAAGATTGTAGAGAATCTTGCAGAGAGTATGGAAGAGGATATAGATACGGGCACACTCTATAGTGCTGTAGTTGACATAATAGACAGACTTGTTGAAGTTAACCTCCTTGAGAAAGTGGGCTAAAGAACCACACCACGTAAGAATCAATTCAAGAATTTTTTGAAAACCAGGCAACTAGTTAGTTGAATTTATCCAAGAGCTCAGCCTATACATGTAGTACTTGGCCTTTGGTTCACGGCTTGGTAGGCTGTGTACGGCAATTAAGAGCGGTAGGTATATGTAATCTTCAACAGGTTCAAGAGATTCAAATGCTATCAAATAACTCCTTCCAATAGAGATCAGAACCGGATTACCATCCACAACTGATAGTTTCACACCTTGTACTCCTAGCTTTAAGGGGACATCCACCTTGATTAGAGTATACCTAATACCAGGATATACAGACCTTACCCCAAGACCTTTCGAGATAAGAAAGAATTTATCTTTTATTGGGATAAGTTTTAGCGTACCTACCCCACAGTATTTATCGTTTGATAACTCTAGCACCCCTCCTGTATGAGCAAATTCATGTAGATACTCTTCATCGATGTTTTTAGTGCATATGTACGGAATTCCTAACTGTTCATGGATTTCTAGAGGTATTCTGTATTTACGTATTCTATTGCTACATGGTTCACTAGCTGAATATGGTATTAGAACACCGCTTTCAATCCATACAGTTTCTGCCAAATCATATGCTGTATCAATATCGTATGATTCCATTGAGTTGCACAGAATAGCATAGCCGGGAGCTATAACGATTCTCCTTAGTATACCATCTATCTTAGTTGCTATAGACGCAGGCTCCAGTGCCACAAATACTGTAGTACTGTGTGCAATCTCAAAGATACTATTTGTGTATTCAGCAATACAGCTAAAGCTCTTATATGGGTCAATAACTTTGCATCCCTCATAGAACCTCATTATTATACCCGTTGTAGCTATGGGTAACAGGTGGTATGTGGATTTAAATAGTTAAAAACCTTTATTCTCTAATATCTATACAAAAGGCATAGCCTGGTGAAATTATGAGCAGAGGTGTTAGCACCAAATCTTTTAAAGCATGTATAAAATGCAAGGCACTACTCCAACCAGATGCTCAGAAGTGCCCAGTATGTGGATCAGCAGACTTTACAAATGAGTGGAGCGGTATGGTTATAATAGTAGATCCTGAGAAGTCCGATGTTGCAAAGCTCTTAGGTATAAAAGCGGCCGGAAGATATGCTTTAAAAGTTGGTGTATAGAGTTAGGTAAGAGCTGAGGCGATAGTGGTGAGTCTACAGCAGAAACTCGACCATAAGAACAAGGTAGTTAGGGTAACCGACAACATCTCCATAACGGTGCTGGATGAAAAGTATAACAAGTTGTTAAGGAGGGCTGAGGTGAGTGTATACATCGATCACATAAATACTGGAACCCCTTCCAGAAAAGAGCTTAGAACATTTATAGCATCCATATATAGGGTGGATGAAAACAATGTTATTGTTAAGAGTATTGAGAGTGAGTATGGTAGGGGGAGTTCTAGAGCGCTGATATACATCTATGAGAATTCTGAATATCTAAGGCTTCTAGAACCTCTATATACACTTAAGAGGAATGGCTTCCAGTAATGGTGATCTTGCATGGGTGATAAGAAGTTTAGGTCTCAGCTATATGAATATGACTATCAGAAGAGAACTATAAGGCCAAAGAATAGAACGTGTCCACGCTGCGGCTCTGTAATGGCCTTCCACAGCGTCGGTAAGCCTAGGTGGCACTGTGGAAAGTGTGACTACACTATTTTCGTTGAGGAAAAGAAGAAGTGATTGTTTTAGGTATAGAGTCAACGGCACACACATTTGGTGTTGGAATAGTAGATGACTCTAGTGAAGACTTTATTGTAGCTGATGAGAGGGAGCACTATATTCCAAAACATGGTGGCATACATCCGAGGGAAGCCTCTAGATTTTTTGCTGAAAAGGGTCCACAAGTAGTTGGGAGAACTCTGCGTACCAGCAAGTTTGATATAAATAGCATAGACGGTGTAGCAGTGGCTCTCGGACCTGGTCTAGGTCCATGTTTACGTATTGGCGCAACTATTGCAAGAGCTCTCTCAATATATTTTAAGAGGCCCCTGATTCCTGTTAATCATGCTGTTGCACACATAGAGATAGGTTTAAAGCTTACAGAGCTTTCAGATCCTGTAATAGTCTATCTATCGGGCGGCAATACTGCAATTGTTGCGTATGTTGAAAGGAAGTATAGGGTCTTTGGAGAAACTCTAGACATCGCACTAGGAAATCTCCTAGATACGTTTGCTCGTGAAGCAGGTCTAGGCCCTCCGTATGTAGTAGGTGGTGTCCACGTTGTCGATCGATGCGCTGAAGGTGGTAAAAGGATTGTAAGAGAGCTGCCCTACGTCGTCAAAGGACAGGATGTAGCGTTTTCAGGACTTCTAACCTCTGCGTTAAGGATGTATAAAAGTGGTGCTAATCTGGAAGATCTATGTTTAACAGTTAGAGAAATTGCTTACAACAGCGTACTTGAAGTTGCGGCAAGATGCCTTATGCACACTAGAAAGAGTGAAATTATGGTAGTCGGTGGTGTTGCCGCGAGCCCAATACTCAGAGAGAAGCTGGAGCAGCTTGTGAAAATCTATAACGCTAGACTTGGTATTGTGCCACCGACCTATGCTGTAGATAATGGTGTTATGATAGCGTGGACGGGCGTGCTAGAGATGCGCTCTGGTGTTACAGTAGAACCTGAGAAGGCTATAGTTAATCAGAGGTGGCGTCTAGATGAGGTTGACATTGTATGGAAGTAGAGCTACCAGAGTCTCTAAGAACAATGGTCAGAGAGAAGCTGTACATATATACAGGCTATGTTAAGACCGTGAATATGTTAAGCAAGCCTCTAGTTGTCTCAATAGGTGCTGAGGCGTACATACTGAGGGGCAAGTTCATGGAAATTGACTCCATAATTAAGTGGAGGTTTCCAAAACCATATATGCCTCCCGAGCTTGATAGAGAATTTAGGAGTATTAGAACAGAGATTGAGGCTAAGGTTATGTGGCGATGCCTCTTAATGGGCATAAAGACACCCATACCACTTTACGTGAACACCGGGGATGCCGTCATTATAATGACATATATAGAGGGCAGTACGTTAAGGGAGCTTGCAAATCGTATTAGAGATGAAGAGCTGTGCAGAATATGCCGTGAGGTGGGGGTCTATATAGCAAAGATGCATGTGAATGGTGTGT
Organism: Ignisphaera sp.; assembly: GCA_025058535.1. Lineage (GTDB taxonomy): Archaea > Thermoproteota > Thermoprotei_A > Sulfolobales > Ignisphaeraceae > Ignisphaera. Next base: position 22,058 of record JANXEL010000077.1, read on the forward strand.
CACATGGGGATTTGACAACAAGTAATATTATAGTAGATTCCAAGGAGAGTCAGACCCACCTTATAGATTTTGGACTCGCCACCTTTGGTAAGAGGGATGAGGATTATGCCATAGATCTACACATATTCTTCAGATCTATTGAGAGTGCCCATATAGACCGTGAAAGGATTATGAAGGAGTGTTTCTTAAACGGTTATAGCAGTATTACTGGCGATTATGAGTCCTCTAAAATGCTTAAAATTGTTAACGATATTAGAAAGAGAGGAAGGTATGTTGCTGAAAGGAAACTTAAGAGTGCGTGGAGATCCATATGATGCTAGAGCTATTCTTTGCAACCAACAATTTGAACAAAGTGAGGGAAGCCGAGCTTGTTCTAAGTAGGTTCGGCATATCATTGAAAGCTGTAGCTGCTAGTAAAGTTGAAATTCAGAGCAGCTCACTAAAGGAGATAGCAATCCATGCTGCAAGAAATGCATATGGATCTGTTAGAAGACCAGTGGTAGTCGAGGATTCAGGTCTCTTTATAGATGCATTGAACGGTTTTCCAGGGCCGTACAGCAGCTATGCATATAGAACCATAGGATTAAAGGGTGTACTGAAGCTATTAGACGGTGTTGCAGATAGGAAGGCAAGGTTTGTAGCTGCTGTAGCACTTGCTGTAAACGATAATGATATTTATGTATTTGAGGGCTCCGTAGAGGGCTATATATCTTCTGAGATTAGAGGTAGCCACGGCTTTGGCTTTGATCCAATATTCGTACCTATCGGCTGCAATAAGACATTTGGTGAGATGGATATTGCGGAGAAGACTACCTACTCACATAGAGGCAAAGCATTTAGGGAGCTAGGTATGTGGATTACTAATAATAGAGATAGAGTTTTAATTCAGAGTAAAGCTTTATAAGATGCTCTGTAGATAGTGTAGTGAGCATCATCGGTGAGTATCATGGCTGGTAAGAAGCGTGATAAGGGGGAATCACACTCAGTAAGACCTGTAAGGATA
>JANXEL010000008.1 GCA_025058535.1 Ignisphaera sp.
TACTTATCTGTACATCAAATATTACTGTCTCTTCTCTTTTAACACCTGGTGGAAGTGCTAACTGGGCATCTAGATTCTGGATGGTCATTGTTGAAAGGAGTGCTAGAATGATAACTATGGTTATAGATGTGGAGGCAAATGTTCTCCTACGTATTAACATGTGTAACACCAATTCCAGTTACCTGGATGGAGGTTGCTGATATATAAGTTTTCATGAACTTACGCTTAATTTCCAATAAGTTCAGTGAATTCTATGCTACTATTGCTGCATGTAGATAAGTTTACGAAAAATTATGCCAAGAATGTGGGTATGCTTCTAAATAGTGTCGATACTACTGCTACTGAGAGTTTTGGCTGTCTATCTCTACTGTAGACTCCCTTTCTATTTAGTATTGTTCTCAATGGATTTTGTGGTGTTCTAAAGTCTGCAAAATTCCATATGTGTAGACCCACTATGTAGCTTTTTTTAATCAGAGCTCCGATGTAGCTTCTTATCATCTCCGCCTGGTACTCCTCTGACCACATTTGTGGGGGATCACTGTGCAGTCCTAGATAAGCATCTGCTCCGAACTCCGTCACAATTATTGGTTTCTCCGGGTATCTCTGGTGGATCTGCTCTACCTCACTCAACATAACCTCTGTACCCCTATTTATATTACCCCATTCGGAGTACCAGCCACGGTAATAGTTGAGCGATATTACATCGACGTAGCCTAGAGCGAGATCCCTAGTTGATCTATGGGAGGCAAATGTCATTGGTCTCGAGGGATCTAGCTCCTTGATTGTCTTCGCCATCCTGCCTATGAATTCTGCTACCTCTGGTACGTCACTCGGTGGTTCATTAGTTATACTGTACATTATTACTGAGGGCCTATTTTTGTGCTGCTGCACCATCTCCTCAACGAACCTCTTTGCCTTTGCGAAGTATTCTTCGCTTCTGAATAATTTTGAGATCTCATCTCTACTCGCTATGCGATCCAAAGCTGAGTAGCATAAAGGAGGCTCCAGAATTACCATAAAACCAAATTCGTCCGCTAGATCCAGATGCTCATTAGAGTAGGGGTAGTGCGTAGTCCTAAATGAGTTTGCACCAATCTTCTTCATTAGGTAAAAGTCTCTTATAAGAACTGCTCCAGCCATATACTTACCCAGTACTGGGAAGTCTTCATGTCTACCGAATCCCTTGAGGAATACAGGCTTTCCATTCAAATATATTCTTCCCTCCCTCACCTCGACAGTCCTAAATCCTATACGTTCATAGATTAGATCCCTTAAGACACCATCCGTATAGATCTTGACTACAAAGGTATAGAGATTAGGATCGTCGGGATTCCATGGCTTAATGTTATCAAACCTCTTCTCGTATTTAAATACCCCAGGCCTAACACCCCTTACAATCTCCTTGTGCACTACTCTTGACATGTCCTTATCCATCAATGCGAGCTCCACATCAAACTCTCTGTCGCAGACGTTATTGATGGATGCTCTAAAGCTCCCATCAGTGTCCGCACGAATGTTGACGTCTTCAACATAACACATATCTGTGAACTCCAGATATACAGGCCTGTGGATACCCCCATAATGGAAGAAATCAAAGGCTGTTACATTAAGCTCTCTCGCGGGGGGCAGATCAAATATCGATGGGGAATTATCTATCCTTACCACAACTCTATTAAGATCGCCATACTTGATACTGTCAACTCTTAGCCTGAATTTTGTGAACGATCCTTCATGCTCTCCAGCAAAGCTACCGTTAACCCATACTCTAGTTCTATACCCTGCACCTTCAAATACAATCCATGCTATTTTACTCTTTAGAGTACTATCAACGTAGAAGTCCCTCTGATACCAGGCTACACCTGTGAACTGATCCCAGTCAGGATTCTGCTCATTCCATGACGATGGAACGTATATGAGATTATCCGAATTAAAACCTCTAAACCACTCATCTTTATCACCAATCAGCTCTCCATCTGTCCTAAACTTCCAAAAACCATCGAGAAAGATTTTGACTCTAAACCACGACTTCAACTCCGTTCACAGTAACTGCTGCAGGAAAGGATTAGATATATAAGGTTTGCTCTAACATTACCGAGGTGGCCGTGATGAACTACATCAAATTGTATAGAAACTTTGCATTGCTGCTCAGCAGCGCTTTTGCTACTTCAAGTGCTGTTCCCCTATCCATAAACCCCTCTTTAACAAATTCAGCTAATACGTGTGCAAGCTGACTCTTGACCAGTACTGCCTTTCCATAGACCCAGTCTGCTACATATGCATCACTGAAGAACCCACCTATTTTATTGTATGGAAGCATCTGAAGCCTTAAGCGGAGATACGATCTGATTATCTCTGGGTACATGGCGTACCACCAGTATCCACTTAAATAGACGTTGGGATAGTTTTTAGCTATTACTGTAATTGGATGATTCAGTAGCATATCCGCAATAAACACATCAAATTTTACAGCTGGGTATGCTGAGAACAATCTCGCTAGATTGAGGATCTGATTAGGATTGAACAGCGTTATGGCATAGTCTGGTGGGGATGCGCCTGCCACAGGTCTCTTTACGCCCAGCATAAACTGAACCGCTAGCTTCTGATTTTCACAAAACTCAAGCACGACTCTGAGAATGTACGATGAAATGGTGTTTTTAGCTAGAGGATCTAGAGAACCTTGGGACCTTAGGACGCTTAAATACGTATCTACGGTAGACTTATCACTTCGGCTAATAGATAGGGAGATGAATTCGTCGTCCGGCTGAACATTTATCGTAACGGCTACGATGCTCCCTGCAAATCCTCTGAGTAGAGTTGTAACCGCTTCCTCAAGAGTGCTAGAATTCATTATCTCCAGGGATGTGATCTCCTCTAAACGCCTTAAATTTGAATAGGTTAGGTTAGGCAGCAATGGATCCATTCTTAGCGCTCCCGTAAATAGATCCCTATCGTGCTGAACTGGTTTCTCCAGAGGATTTAACGTTAGAAAAGATTTTTCCACTGGGACTTTATTCTTTAGGATGTGTTTAGCCCACGCCTCATCATTGAATTTTTGCTTTACTACATTGACCATCTCCTCTACACCATCCGGTTCTAGGCTCTTCAGATCAAATCCATATAGATCTCTAAGTATAGATTTTAGACACCAGAAGGTGGAGGTATTTCTTATGTACTTGATATAGTTTACTGCCACCTTTAGTCTGTCAATTCCTTTGCATTCCTCTATGAGCCTCCTTGGCATACCAGAGGACACCAGCTCTGTCACTATGTAGTGATAGAATACAATATCATCAATGCTTTTAGCTGAAAGTGATGCCGGATTCAAATGCTGGTGCACATCAACAACTGGTATACCCTTTATTTCATCAAATAGTTCGCTGTAGATAGCTGACAAGGGAGCGTATCACCAAGCATATTACTAATCTAGTGTGAAGGAGATTGGTTACGAAATTTTCATCTTTTTAATAAGATCCACGACTTTCGATCTGAATGCAAGATACTCATTAGTGAACTCGTTCATCGTCTTTACACACGATCCGTACTTTGGCCAATCTACCGGACTAACACCCCTGTTTCCATAGTCTTTATCTATACCAACCTTTTTCAGAAGATCGTTCAACTCTGGAGAGGATTCATATGCCCTTACGAAATCGTCATACTGCATTAGTATCTCTAGGTACCTGCTATCTAAGTGCTGGAATATGGATTCTCTTATTTCATCAAGCTCTATACCCTTTTCAGCAACCTCATTTACAACCTTTAGCTGATGGTCGGGAAACTCAGTGTTCGTCACATTTCTAGATGCAAATGTATAGAGTGTGTCGATAGGTTTTCTCTTAGATGCTGGAAGAAGATCTATTCTATCTATTACTGTCTCTGCCTGCTCTCGAGTTACTCCTACTTCCTTAACAAGGTAATCTACCCACTTTTCACGGTTCCATGGCGAGAACAGTATCTCATAAACTCTCTGAGCTACAAAGGTTCCCGAGAGCTCTATAGCTTCTTCAAGCATTTTAACGTTTCTTAAAGTGTCTTCTCTAGAACCATACACACCCAGATCGGTTAGAGCATCTATGTACGGATCTCTCACCATATTCCTACCTAGCACTCTATGGCTACACAGATAGTCTACAACTGCTTTCAAATCCCTTCTCTTTATCTCGTTCCACACATCCTCCTTTACCCCTAAACCCTTAGCCAACCTATCTAGAACTACCCACCTTCTGTGTTCATCTACCTTCTCTAACCCACGTAAGAGAAGTCTAGACGATATGTCTTCTCTAAGGTGATCCTCTAGTCTACCACCCATATTGGTATCGTAAGTCTGTGTCGGTGCTATACCCTTCTTTATAGCCTTTGCCATACCCCTCATGGCAGCAACCCCTATTAGAACCTCCTGACTAACTGTGTAGCTTACAGTAATGTTCTGACCCACACCCATTTCATTTATCTTTTCAGCAATTTCGATTGCTGCAGGATATGCTGCTGCTACCTTTATAACTAGGTCCGGCCTCCCCTTTTCAGCAACACTATACCCCCACCAGAGGTATTCATCATACACCACTAGATCTCTCTCTAGTCTGGTGGCAAAGATTTTAACAGCCTCAACACTTCTTTCAACATCATGTGCAATCAGTGGATTAAGTTGGTAGCTTACCAGACCATCATGATATTTTGATAGGATGAAAGGTATTCTAAATACGTAGAAGTTCTCCAATAGTGCAAACCTTGTTGCTTCCATGGTTATATCATCAGCATATCTCTCTGGATCCTTAAACCACTCTGGATGCTCTTTTACGAGAACCTCTTCTGCGTACTTCCTAAATCTATTCCACAATTCCGGATCATCATCATAGGCTCTAGCTGCTAGGACAGGATTAGTTGAAACCTGGACGAATCCTAGATGCCTCAAGAATCTCAGTCCAAGCGCATAGTCATTGCCAAACTTACATAGATTTAGATTGTATGCCTTTCTATAGAAGTTATTTCTGATCTCGTTTACCATGGCCTCTATGTAGCTTCTGGCACAGCCAGATTTTGATACGCTATTCATGACCCTCTGTGCAATATCCGCAACAAGGCTTCTACCTTTATTGACCTTCATTAGCTCCCTGAGCTGAAGCTCAACGACAGCTTTGAGGATTGCTGGTTCACCAAGTTCTTTTCTTTCAATTTCTTCCCATTCATCAAACGCATTCTTAATTGCTGTTATAGCTTGTTCAACCATATCTAATGAGAAACCTGCCCATCTACTTTCAGCACCAGCTAAATTAAACAATATTTCAAACATTGTATCGTACAGTCTCGCTCTCCTAATAATTCTCTCCTCAACACCAGGTTTATCATCTATTCTCTCACTTCTAATAAGCAAGCCTATCCTCCTGATGAGAGAACCTATAACATCTGTCAGACAGCCAGCCATTTCTGGATGCATGAGATGGTCGGCCGCGAGTTTTGTCCATCCCATTAAAGCTGTTTTAATTATGTGATCAGCGTGATCTATGCGTGGCTCAATTGGTAAGACTAGGCTCTCCACCCTAGCTCTTTTTAGAATATCCATCACGTCCTCTTTCAATGACTTCATAAAGCTAACCACCATGTTTTCAAATTTGAAATAGAAAATCTTGGCTTCCCTTAAAAATTTATCTCTAGTTACATAATAGTTAAAAGTGTATATCGAAATTACTCTAAATTAAATTCGAACTGTTGAGACATCCTTTCATAAAGTCTATATATAGGGGTATTACTGTATCCGGATCTTCAAGATCAGGATGCCACATCTTCTCCCATTCAATAGAGATATAACCCTTGTAGCCCCTTGATTTAAGATCGTTTACAACTCTACAAATAGGCACAATTCCTTCCCCGGGCCTTACAAAGACCCTCTTACCCTCGACAATAATAAAGTCCTTTATATGCACATGCACTATCCTGTCTGCAATTAACGGAAACACCTCCTCATGCTTCTCTCCAACCATGATCATGTTAGCTACATCGTATACTATTCTTATATTTGGATCTAATCTTTCAAGAAGCCTCAGTAGTATTCTAACTCTTGTCAGCTCGTCGTGAGTCTCTATGGCTATATATACATTGTGTTCATATGCGTGCTCTGCCATTCTATTTAAACTCTCAGCTATTCTTCTGATCGAACTATCCACATCATCTGGAAACTTACCGGCATAGACCCTTACAGCCTTTGCTCCAAGTTCTTCAGCCATTAGGACGAGAACCTTTAGCAGATCCTCGTTCCTTCTCCTCTCCTCATCCAGAATGGCTGAGAACCTTGCATATCCAGCAATAGAGGCTATCCTCACACCGCTTTCCTCTACGATCTTTATGTAGCTCCTATCAATGGGATAGTGCGGTTTAAGATGAATACCATCATCAGCCACTCTCAGCTCTATTGCATCTAAACCAAATTTTCTAGCTCTTCCGAGAACCTCCTCGATTCTTAAGTGAGGGTATGCAAGAGTAGTGAAGGTGAATTTCATAGTATTCCATCAGCCTCCAGTGGAAGTTTTACATGGGTTTTCCTCTTACTCGAGTAGTATATAGCTCTAACTACCTCAAGACTCTTCAACCCCTCCTCACCTGTTATCGGAAAATCTTCCTCGTTGAGTAACGCAGTAAAGAAGTCTTCAAATAACTTCCTGTGGAGCCCTCCTGGAACCTTTATTGTTTCAGTTGAATATCCTGGCCTCCTCTCTATAGATACACCATTTTCACTCTTTAGCAGTATCAACTCATTATCCCACAGCTCAGCCTGTCCCTTTGAACCAAATATTCTTATCCTCCTATACTGATGCGTATTGGGTTTTGTAAAGAGGTTTGCCGTAAGAACGCCGTAACCTTCCTTTCTATACTTTATCAATCCTATACCAACGTCCTCTACATCTATCGACGGATGCGAGAGGTTGTCGATGTACCCGACCACTTCATCAGCTTCACCTCCAAACCACAGCATCAAGTCTATTGTATGTATAGCCTGGTTTATCAGCGCCCCTCCACCCTCAGTAGCCCACATACCCCTCCAGCTCCTAGCGAGTTCGTCCTTAAGATAGTACGCCTCTTGGTCCCTAAACCACATCATTTCACCTACGATAAGTAGTGGCTTACCAATAATATTATCGTCTAGATGCCTCTTGAGCTCCCTTACACCATCCGCATAACGTCCCTGGTAAATCACGCCCAGTTTAACTCCTTTACGCCTAGCCTTCAACACCATCTCCTTTGCAGCCGTTACCGTCGTTGCAATAGGCTTCTCGACAATGACGTGCTTACCGAATTCTATAGCATACATAGCCTGCCAGGCATGTAGATAATGTGGAGTTGCTATCGTTATAACATCTACCTCGGGATCCCGAACAACATCATCATAGGAGTAGTACCCCTTGCAACCGTATCTAGATGAAAATTCATCTATATGGACTCTACTTAGGGAGGTAATGCCAATAAGTTTCACATACTCTGTAGACCTCTCAAGATCTTTAATAGCCTCAACATGCACACGTCCGATAGCTCCAATACCCACCACTGCCACGCCTATCTTACGGGGCATGAAAGCACCCATTGTACCCATTCACTACAGATATATAAATTTTTAAAATTTTAATACACTCTGTCTGTATGTCACGAAGCTGTTAGCACAGGAGTGGGTGGGCACCACTGTCAAATCTATCGATAGTGTCTGACGAAATTTCGCAGGATTTTGAACACGCCCTAAAGGTTATTAGAGAGCTTGGAGCTGGATATGTCGAGCTTAGAACATTGTGGAATAGATATGTTGTAGAGTTATCTGACGTGCAGATTCACGACATAAAGAGTCTCATAGACAGGTATGGAATTAAAGTCTCACATGTATGTTCCCCTACATTCAAGATTTACATCAATGATGAGGTGGGATATAGGGAGCATCTAGCTATATTAAGAAGAGCAATAGAGATATCAAAATTCTTCAACCTAGGATACACAAGAGTATTTACATTTTGGTGGCAGGGATCCTTAGATCTATATATTGATAAGATAGTTGAAAAGTTTCAGCCTGCCATAGAATTAGCCGAAAAAGAGGGTATCTTTTTAATAATAGAAAATGAGTACTCGTGTTTCATAGGAACTGGTAGTGAGCTTCAACAATTTCTAGAGAAGTTAAAGAGTAAATGGGTGAAAGTGTTGTGGGACCCCGGCAACGCATTTTTTGCAAGGGAGACGCCGTACCCATATGGCTATAATAAAATTAAGGATCACGTGCTCTACATGCATCTAAAAGACGCCTCGGTGGAGAATGGTAAATTTGTATTTAAACCTATTGGAAAGGGTATGATAGACTATGAAGGGCAGCTAAAGGATGTAATAAATAAGGGCATTATACTGTCTCTAGAGACGCACTACACACCACGATCTGGGAGCAAAGAGGAGGGAACTAGAGAATCATATACAGGATTAATTAATATAATAAAAAAGATTGAGGGCGGGTAGTGGCCAGGATTTCATAATCCTTCGAAATTATTTTTATTATATGGTTTTAACCATTATGTGATAGTGTTTAACCCTACATACACCTGGTACTTGAGTGTAGAAGAATAGATGCGATGTCCACGGTATCACTGCATATCTGAAACCCAGTTGCTTTAAATCATATAGTGCTTTAAATAGTAGAATTGTACCAACACCACGCCTCCTCTTACTCGGATCTACTCCCGTAGGTCCAAATTCATTCCGCTTCATACGGAGATACACAGCAAAACCTATTGTGTCACCGCTCTGATCTGCAATCCATATTGTAGGAGGCTTACTGTCAAAGGAGTGTAGCACCTCTAAGCGCCAGAACGGATTATTAAACGTCTTACCAACCCATTCACTTATGAGTACAGCCTCTTCCTCCCTTCCCCTTCTGAATGTTATGCCCTCTGATAAAAGAGTCTGTTCGATTTTTCTAACGCGTGACGGATAGTAAAACTCCGCCAAATTAACTTCATAGCTAACTGTGTCCTCTTGTTTTCTAAAACCATATAGTTCAAAAACTTCAACGTAATTTTCATAAAGTATGTTTATTCCTGGCATGAAATAGTATGGTGCATAGGCATGGAGTACAATACACTTCTTACCGCGTTTCTTCACCATCTCTTCAAATATCGATAGTAGATTCATAAAAACCGCTCTCCAAGTATCTGGAGGTAATGTAGGGTCTATCGCTAGATCCTTTATCCAGATGTACTCCTTAAATTTCTCCACTGCCTCTTTAGGTTCTTTAACAATTTCAACACCCAGTAAGAATCCCCTCACTCTGTTTTCTTCATCAACTGCAAACAGATTGAGTTCTTGATCAAAGTTTTCATCATTTAGTGTGAATGATGTATATATATTGCACTCCACACAATCATAGGGAAAAGCAGTGTTGTGAAGTCTACAGGACTGATCTATGAGCCTAACATCTTTCTCTTCTTTATATGTAATCACATTGATCAAGATGCCCCAGAAGTATGAATTTAGGATCTAGTTTAAAAGTACTATAGTTGCCACAGCTATACACTTAGTCTCGCTATAGTATCATATCTAGATATAGTTGAAATGCCCTTAATAAGACACCCTTTCCAGAGTTCAGTACCTCAAATGGGTTTTGATCCTGTTCGGGTCTTATTTCAAAACTAATGGAGCCTCTATACCCTATGTCATGCAGCACTCCTAGCAGCTTTGCTACATCTACCTCCGTATTGAGTGCTCCCGGTCTGTAGAAGCCCGGATGTGTATCCAATAGCTTATCGCCTACCCTCTTTCCGCATCCTATATGTATGTGACCTACAAATTCAGGATATGATCTTAATACACTAGGATCTTCATTCAGCAGCGGTGCGTGGCTCAGGTCCCACATAATGTAGATGTTCTTGGCACTATCCCTTACTCTTTCTACAATCCTTACAGTATCTGGTAGTAGTCCAGCAAGTCTTTTTCTATCCCATGCGGTATCAAAGGTCTCTAAAAATACCTTCATGTCATACTTAGAAGCTTCACTGCTTATCTCGACGAGGCTTTTGATGAGAGCCTCTGTAGCAGCTTCCTTGTTGGGGCCTTCTACATTAGGTCCTGAACACAGACCTACAGCCTTTAGCCCTCTCATACCTGCTCTACGAATTTCACTAATCACAAATTCTACAGCTCTCCTCCTCTCTTGCTCGTCTACCGCATTTATATTAATTCCTTTATTAATTATAAGTGGTTGGAGTGCCAATGCAAATTTCTTTCTATAGCTCTTATTCAATTCCACAACTTTATTCCACTCCAAATCGTCCGCTATGGGAGTCATTTCAATTAAATCAAAGAATGGATCAGTAATTAAGGGCTTTAACCTCTCGCTGAAGTCTCTGGTTGATTGCATTAGATCCGGAAAAATCATGAAGGCAACAATACCTACATCCCAGGGAAACTTAGCTACAATTTCATGTCCATCTTTAATAACATAGCCATATAGCATGTTTCTTCCCATTTGTACTCCTTTCAAAATATTTAAAAGCTTTTAGTTAGTGAACTCTCGTATGCGGTGTCAAGATGTACCTAGGTAAGATGCCTCGACCTGCTTTTGGAATCAGAATACCAGAGATCGTGGTACCTGCAGTGCTTAAGAGTTTTAAAGAATTGAATATTGCTGGAACACTGATGCTCTCGTTTAATAGAGAAACCGCTCCAGAGAAGTTCATATCTTCTCTAAATCCCAAGCACTTTTACCTGGGCCACACAGGGACATCAATCAGTAGGTACATAGCTAGTGCCACAGACTTCTCTAAACAGTTTTCAATACCAATAGAGATTGAAGCGGACCACGTATCCATTATGGGTAGCGTTGAGAGAGCTTTGAAAAGAATTGCAGGTGTGGCAATAGAGGAGAGCTTAAGTGATAGCGAGATAAGCGAATCCCTAGGTTACATTGAAGAGGAATTTAAGGAGGTGTCCAGAGCTGGGGGTGTAGACTTCGTAACGATAGATACTTGCGAACTTGTAGGTACAAAAATTGAAATGCTTTCTAATGAAGACATCTTGTATTTGTATGAAAATAGGATTGAGCCTGACTATAGGAGGTCTCTTGAAAATAGATTTCTACGAAGTTTCAACTTTGTCTCAGATGATAGAGTGCTCTTCATCAAGTTTACTAGGATGGACGTAGCTAAGCTTGCATTGAAGTACGATAAGAGCATAAGATACATTGAAAAGGTGGTGGATATAGTTAAGAAATATAACGAGAGGGAGTTTGGAATAGAGGTAGCGTTGGACGAACTTCCGCTAAAAACCGGTGTAAAGGATGCACTATTCTACGCAGCAGAGCTGATACACCGGGGAATCAATATAGACTTTCTGGCACCAAATATAGGGTTTAGAAAGAGGGAAGATTACACAGAAGATCTCTCTACGCTTTACGAACATGTTAGGAATCTCCATACGGTGCTTTCATCAATTGGTGTGTACATATCAATACACTCTGGCAGTGGTGCTCATCCATACTCTGATAAGGGTGCTGGAGTGTGGGAGGTCGTTAGGAGGGCTACAGGTGGTTTAGTAAAGTATAAGATGTCCGGAGTTCTGATACAGCTTCTCCTTGAAATTCTATATCAATCGGAACTCGGAACAAAACCTAGGAGAATATATGATGAGATTTACGATTCTGTACTCGAACACATATACTCTGTGGTAAAGTCTAAGGACGGTATCTATTCCCCTGAGCTGGAAAAACTCTTGAAAGCATATGAGGAGAGTAGCGCTAGAGATCCAACGTACAAGAGAAACCCCAGGGCAGATGTATTTAGACACTACTTCTATCTGTTTCAAACAATTAGAGATGCAGGGGGCTTTAGGAAATTAAGAGAAGAACTAATCAATCTGCTTGAGAGCGATGCCTATGTTAGGAAGAAGTACGAGGTTGAGGTGAATAACCTCATAGATAGGTTTTCCAAGGCTCTAGGCTTTACTAACAATATCAATAAGTATAAAGTAGTGGTGATGCCAACAGAATAGTTGCAAGGAATGCTGATCTGAGCAACCGATTTATTCAATATTATGTAGCGTCTATCATTGTATTTCTTGTCAACACCTAGCTAGGTAGCTCTATTCATACCATACCATCAATTAGATGGCCTATATTGCAGGGGTTCAGAGCATCGTTCAGCACCTTCCTACTGAGGTATTGTTACCTCCTATCTCCTGAACCTGCTTAAGAGTGCCTATGAACACCACAATTAATTTAGGTAGACACACATTAGACTTTCTTAACGTTTGGTTATACATCTATATCCAATGAGTAGCCCTACATAAAGTTGCCGTGCAAGTTTTCTAACATTTTCTATTTCTAATAACGCATCTGCAACACTCTAGTATTGCTCCTTCTCACTATCTATTTCACTATCTACTGAACTAAAGCTTCATTGCAGCGAGTTTTAGGATCTCCACCTATACTGGTGCTAAAATTTCAATTTTTCAATTACTAAATCTAATTGTGAAAGCATTTCTGTGCCCTTAACTAGTAGGATGATAGCATAACTATCTCTGGAATTTGATCTTATTCAAACCTACCAACCCCTATTTAATCTGCAGCACCAAATGTTCTAGAAAGCCCGGTAGCAAATGACTCCCAAGCTGACACTACCAAAAAGTTTCTTCAATCCCTCACGAGGTTTAGAATGACAACCCTCGCTCCACACCCATCTAGGGTGGCAAGGATCTAGCCGATACAGCTTCGCAAATACCTTGAGTCATAGAAATTCTATGCAGCATATTCTGATGCATCTATAAAATGAATTCTCCATATATGGATATATGGTGTAGCACTTGCATTCTGCACGACCAGCCTTACTTCATCACTCTTTCTTAACCAAAATCCTTGACCACCGAACATATCGTAATCCTCGTTAATTTTCAGCTAGTGAGCCGACCTCCTTTTTTCACATTAGCATTCTCCATTATATCTACGCCAAACTCCTTCATTGTGCACCACTTCAAATGTCAGCCTTTCTATAGTGAGTAGCACATATATGGTGCCTGTGGCACTCCTGCACATATTTATTGCTATCTAGAACTTTTGAACTTTTTCAAACCCCTCTAGACTCTAACCTTCCTAAGCAGAGCCTCGGCAATTTCGATTATAAGAATAGCCGTTGCTCTTCCTCCCTCCTCTTAGAGTATATCTAATATAGCAGTGTTGTTGCCGACAATAACACAGTCAAACCTAGCACCTCTTACTCTAGTCATCTTTATTGCAGTACTAAAATCCGCAACACTCCGTGCGACTAGTTATTGCAGTGAAAACACCCACATCATTTGCTACTTCTACTTACGACACCGACGCGCCTATGGGTGATGCTGCACTTAGATATAATTGACTATTCTTATTAATGAAATATAGTAATATGGTATGAATGAGTTGAACTCTAATCGGCAGGGTTGATGTCTAGGGTTTTACTATTAAATTCTAAATAGCAATTTAATGCTCATCACAGTCTTCTGCGTATGGTCATCACAGTGGTGCAAACTCTACCAACAACACCTAGATTTGACCAGAAAACCATTCAGGTCAGGTTTCTTAGGAGCTCCAGAGTTGGTGCCACTAAAGTTTCTATTATTTAATTTACAATCAAGCGTGAATGATTAAAGGTAAAGATGTAAACCAGCTCTTAACTACTTTATTCACTGTTTTTAGAGAGATGCCTTAATCCTCTCTTCAAGCTCTCTTACCAGAGGCTCAACGAATGACAGTATTTGGCTTGAGTACCTCACTTTACCCCTTATAACCCTAATCATTCTCACATTTTCGCTTTCATCAAATGGTAGGGCTCTTATATCAGCAAGCTTTGGATGAGCATAGAATACGCTGTTGAATGTATATGATTGTACCTTTCCCTCGAGCTCCCATTTCATTGCCATTGATCTGTATGCCTCATCTACAATCCTTTTAACTCTTCTTCTATACAGCTCAATATTTAGAGTTTCGTTTCTCCTAAATCTTGTCAGCACTGCGCCTAGGAATGGAGGTCTTTCGTTTGGTGGGATACCTCTAATGTCTCTAATTAGATAATATAGTGCTGTGAGAGCAAAACTTGTTTTCGTTACGGGAGTTATCAAAGCATCGGCAATCTTTATTAGAGGCCCGATGAGGCCGTACATCTGAGGCGGGAGGTCTAAGACTATAAATTCAAACTCTTTCAACTTTTCATCAATTTCCTTCCTGAGTTCCCGAATCCTCTCTGCTGGAACTATCAAGAATTTTGCCAGTCCAATATATTCGGGCTTTGATGGAACTATGGTAAGATTATCCGTGATACTATATATCATCGGCTCTCCAGAGCCTACTATCCACTCTAAAGAGAAAACCCTTCCCTGAGTCTTAGCATAGTGGGAAATCTTATCAAAATCTATAGAGGAGATGAACACCTCAGTAATATTGGATTGCGGATCTGCATCAATAATTACAGTTTTTCTCCCAAAACGTTCAGCAAGCGTAGCAGCCACGATGCTCGCTAGCGTGGTCTTGCCCACTCCACCCTTATAGTTAGCAACTGCAATTGTTATGGGCACAATTCACCACTTTTCCATAATATTAAATTCTTAGTCCGGATATAAATCTTTATAGAAAGAATATTGTATGATACACGTAGCTATTGCCTTGCTTCTCAATTCACGATTTAAGTAAAAAATGGATTGTCTCCGTGTTACTTTCCAACAGTTGCGTAGATTATGGCTGAAGGGCAGCACCGTATTTATTTAAGAACGCTATATCCTTTAGTTCCTTCCTAGATTTTGCTGTGGGTTGCTCATCTGGGTAACCAATAGCAAGCATCGCTATGGGTACATAGTTGCTTGGGAGATTCAATATCTTCTGAACATCCTCTATATTTCTAAGAGTCTGCAGCCAGACAGTTCCCAACCCTAAAGCATGGGCAGCAAACATTATGTACATAGTTGCACATGCACAGTCAACCTGGTAAGATTCTGGTGATATATCCTTGTTGCATGCTACCACTACTCCCAATGGTGCGCTCTCTAGCGGGTATGCCCACCTGTGAATCTTTGCAAGTCTATCCTTGACCTCCTTATCTGTAACCACTATAAATATCCACGGCTGCCTATTACCTGCACTTGGAGCGTATCTGGCCACATCAAGGATCCTCTTAACAGTATTCATGTCTACGGGTACTGGCTTGAATTTTCTAATGCTCCTTCTAGTTAGTAAGAAGTTTAGCTGCTCATGACTTATCGTCTGCATATTCATAACCCTCACATAGAAGGTCTCTCTTGATGAATAGGATATAAAAGCTTTGTGAAAAGTGCTAGGAATATGGCTGGAATGCATCTATTTTGATGGTGAAAAACATCATCTATGCTAAGCAAATTCTATTCTGTATTGATGTTGATAAGATTAAAGCAGTAACAGCAGCCAAGTACTATGCATACGTATCATAACAATGACCTTCTAACTTGCATGCACTCAATTCTCTAGAGCATGCTGTGCCGTCTGCTATTTTGAGCTACAAGAGCATCATCCTTAGTTTAGGTTCACAACATTTTTATTTTTACTGTACCTCTACACTTTTAATAATGATAGGTACAGTATCGGCGCTTATTTATGAAGTTAAAGAGTCTATTTAATATTGAGGAGGGTGTTAGAGCTGCTGTAGAGATAGATAGCGTAGAAAGGTCGGTGCTGAACAATGTGTATGGTGTTGATGTGTGTACCTCTAGGTACAGAATTGTTAGGCTACTAGAGTTTTTCAACAGTCTAAGAGCTTCAATGGCGCTCTACAAATCGTCCATAAGAAAATACGAAAGTGGCTGTTTTATAGTTTTAAGTGAAGATGGTGTAGGATGGAATATGGTAAAAGCTTTTTGTAAGGATAAAGGGTTTGAGGATGATGATGGCTGCATCAACCATCTCATAGACATATTAACCGAGTTTCTACACACTATTGCTATATTTCAGCAAATGGGGTTGGCTAGAGGTATTGAGCATTGACTACGCTCTATGGACTTGCTATTCAAACACTAATGATATCACCATCAGGTGCTCTAAGTCCCGGTCCTCTAACTTTTGCAGCAATGGCACTGGGTGTTGATGGTGGTTGGAAAAGAGGTTTGTATGTTGCTCTGGGTCACATGTCGTTTGAGCTACAATACATAGCGCTATTAGCACTGGCAATGAACACTATCAGAGATCTTCTGTCAGGTTTTATAGGAGATGTGGTTGCGGTTGCTGGTTCAGGGGTAGTCCTATTCTTTGCATCATTACTCATCAGAGACTCTATAAGAGGCTCTAGTAATAGCTTTAAGAATAGAAGTATTAATGGTGTAGCCAACGCGTTTATTACAGGATTTCTATTTACTTCACTAAACGTGTTCTTCTTGCTATGGTGGCTGAGCGTGGGATTCAGCCTAATATTAACGGCTCTCGAGCTAGGGTTTACGGGGCTTTTGACAATGTTTCTCGCTCACATCTGGATGGACTTTCTATGGCTTTCTTTGGTTGCTGAAGCTGGGAAGAGGGGTAGGATTCTACTTGGAGGAAAAGGTTATAGGGTAATGCTGGCCGTATTTGGTATTCTGCTGCTATTTTTTGGTATAAATACTGTATTGAAAAGATTTCTCTCTATATCACTGCTATAAATTTTTAAATTTTTATATTCAGCAAAGCTAGCAATACTGTATAGAGTAAACCTGGTTCCGCAGTAAGGTGGTAGGCGTTTGTGGAGCTAGGTACAGTGTCTGTTACACCATGGGAGGCAGAAGCATTTGTAGACTACGATAGACTCATAAAAGTTTTCGGGGCAAAGCCACTCACAGACAACGAAATAAATATGCTAAAGAATGTCACTGAAGAACTGCACATAATGATCAGTAGAAGGGTGTTCTACTCACATAGGGATTTTGATAAATTTTTAGAAGCGTACAAATCAAGTAGAAGGTGTGCTCTCTACACAGGTAGAGGACCTTCAGGAAACACGCACCTGGGCCATATGCTTCCGTGGATTTTCACCAAGTGGCTTCAAGATAAGCTTGGGCTAGATCTATTCTTCCAAATGACTGACGATGAGAAATTCTGGCATACTGAAGAAAGAGAATTTGAGTACTTCAATAGTCTTGCTTATGAGAATATACTCGATCTAGCTGCACTCGGTCTAGATCATAGGAAAACCCATGTAATAATAGATTCAGAGGATATAGGGTACCTCTACCCAATAGTTATAAAAATAGCGAAGAAGATTACATTTTCGGTCCAGAGAGCAACCTTCGGCTTTACAGACTCCACAAACGTTGGTATGATATTTTACCCCACACTACAGATGGCTGTAGCATTCTTACCCTCTGAACTATTTAGAGAGCCTATCGAAGTGCTTATACCTGCTGGTATTGATCAAGATCCGTACTGGAGGATTGCAAGGGATATCGCTACGTCGCTAGGATATCCCAAACCCTCCCAAATTCATAACAAGCTCCTCCCAGGACTTGGTATAGGTGGTAAAATGTCTTCTTCAAAACCTGAGACTGCTATCTATACTACAGATCCTCCTGAACTAGCCTACGGTAAGGTTGTAAAGGCCTACACTGGTGGTCGGGCTACTGCAGAAGAGCAGCGAAAATTCGGGGGAAATCCCGATGTCTGTCCAGTTTACAAAATGTATGAAATGATGTTTGAAGAGAATGATATGAAATTGTACGAGAGGTACTACTCGTGTAGAGGTGGGAGTCTGCTGTGTGGTGAGTGTAAGACCGAGTTAGCTGAAAGAGTTGCAAGATTTTTAAAGGAGCATCAGAGTAGGAGAATTAGGGCTGTAAGTCATACCGAAAAATACCTTATCAGGAACAAGTTTGATCCACCAATTATAAAAAGAACGTAAACCGTATCAGAGTAGAGGTAGAGTGGAATTCGGTGAGACTGGTCCCTAATCCTAATTCATCTACATTCCACACCTACTCAACTATTCTATTCAATATTTTTACAGCTATCACCGTTGCACCAGCTACAAACATTGAAACTGCGGCTATATCATTCAGGATTTCATATGAATTGTATACAAGCAATTTTCTGAGCATGTCAACAATGTAAGTCAGGGGGTTTGCCATAGCTAGATGTTTTATAATTTCGGGCATCATATCAATTGGATAAAGCGCGTTACTTGCAAAGAATAAGGGCATAGTTACGGCCCCAATCACCCCCATAAATCTTTCACGGCTTTTCATAGTTATTGCTATGATCATAGATAGGGATGTAAAGCCTATGCAGCCATATACAAGGAAAATGTAGCCTAGAAATAAATTTATCGGATTGCTAACAACTTTGGCCCCTACCACCATAGCTGATAGGAGCACTATAATGTATTGAGTAGAGGCTCTTATACCGCCTGCAAAGGCTCGTCCAATAACTACGGAGCTTCTAGGTATTGGTGATGTTAGTAGCTTCTTAAGAATTCCCAGATCTCTTTCAAATACAAGTGATATTCCATAAGCTAGCGCAATAAATGTTGACGACTGCATTATGACACCTGGTGTTATGAATGTTACATAGTCCCCAACGCTTGGAAATGCCCTAACTCTAGCCATTACAACACCAAATACTGACACCCAGAGTATTGGCTGGATAGCCCTGGTGATAATTTCAAGCGGATCATGTCTAAGTCTTCTGAGCTCCAATTCGATCATTGCCAAGATAGATGATACGGTGTTTCGATACCCTCGGCACATTTCACATCAATCCTCTTCTAATCATCTTCCTCGTAGTAATGATCTCTCTATATCTGCCAAGCTCTTTTTCAGATAGCTTTCTACCGGTGAGTTTTATAAAAACATCATCAAGGGTTGCTTCACGAATCTTTATTTCATAGACTTTGAGATCATTTTTAAATAGCTCCTCTAGTATTTTCGGTAAAGTACGTGATGCACTGGATGCTGAAAATTCTATTGTATCACCATTAACTTCTAGGATTGTGATTCCTTCCATCCTGCTAAGTATACTAAGTGCACCACTGATATTCATAGCTATCTTCAACGTTATTCTGTCCACATTAACGTTGTGCTTAAGCTCTTCAGGTTTCCCCCTAGCTACTATCACACCTCGATTCATAAGCGCTATATAGTCTGCGTATCTATCAGCCTCATCCATATAATGGGTAGCAAAAAATATCGTCATATTGTAATCTTTGCGGTATTCTACTATTTTCTCCCACACAAATTTTCTAGCCGCTGGATCCAAACCTATTGTTGGTTCATCAAGAACTAGCAGCCTTGGCCTGTGCATTAAAGCTATTGATATTTCTAATCTTCTAATCATCCCTCCTGAGTACGTTCTGACCATTCTATTAGATGCTTCTCTTAAATCCATAAAATCCAAAAGCTCTTCGATTGTCTTTCTTCTGATACTGGAAGGTATTCCATAAATTTTAGAGTAAATTAGCATATTTTCATACCCTGTCAACTCACTCCATAGCGACATTTCCTGAGGAACATAGCCTATTAGTGATCTAACGCTGGAGCCTTGGGTGGACGTATTGTATCCAAAAACTTTAACGTAGCCATATGTCTGACGTATCTGTGTAGTTACAATTCTGATCAATGTAGTCTTTCCAGCCCCATTTGGCCCTAGAAGTGCATATATGCAGCCCTCATCAATATCTAAATCAATGCCGTCTAATGCTTTAACCTTCCCTGGGTAGATTTTAGTCAGCCTACGAACTTCAACTGCTAAGACCATCAGATCTTCATCTCAAGATAAAAATATTGTGATAAAAATATTGGGATTACGGTTAGAAGGTAGGGTATAAAAGTCTTACTGAAATGGTCTACACCTATAAGGGTGTTAGAGCTCTGTAGTACGCATATGTTCTTGCCTTTTCATAGCAAGATCTTAGGAGGTCTCTTAATCTATTTTCCCTAAATCTACCATCAACCCATCTGGTGGCATTTTCCCTCACGTTAATCTGAGGATTTTTAGCCACTAAGTCTATGGCCCACGGAGTTCTAAGATCATTTAGAATATTTCTATCACCAGCATCTACGAACTCTGTTAGATGTGATAGATCATTTATGGCTTGACCCATACTCTGCAAGTCGTTAGGTTGAACAGCTACACCACTGCCATCGACGGGGTTGTGCCTCAAGTCTAAAACCGTTTCTGGAAGTCCTCCAACAGAATTTACAACAACAGGTGTACCTAACGCCTGAGCCTCTATAGACACAATTCCAAAGGGCTCGTATCTAGATGGGACCACAAATACGTTTGATGCATATATTGTAATCTTCAGAATGTCTTGGGTTACCTGATCCATTACAACTAATACTCTACCCCATCTACTACTGGCAATATTGGAAAGAAATCTCTCGTACTCAGAATCCCCTATGGGGATACCCATTACTATTGCACATACCTCCCTCCTCGCGTAGTTCAGCGCATCAATGAGTATGTCGAAGCCCTTGCTCCAGGTGATCCTTCCTGCAGCAACCACAAGAAATCTACATCCATGTAGCTCACCGAGCTTCCTTATACGCATTTCTCTGCCCAGCAGATCCATTATATTCCTTCTAACTTCACGACGGCATTTGGTGCCAAATAGCTCTTCCACCTTCTTCTCGACATCCTCAACCTTCCAATCAGTGACGTTATGTATAACAAACGTTTTCTCCTCCATCCATCTACCAAACCTGTTGAGAATCTCAAACATATAGCTCCAACTGTTTGACACCAGTACGTCAGACTCTATTGCAGCGTACTGATCAACGTTGCCGTGTGTGCTGTCCCAGAG
Organism: Ignisphaera sp.; assembly: GCA_025058535.1. Taxonomy (GTDB): domain Archaea; phylum Thermoproteota; class Thermoprotei_A; order Sulfolobales; family Ignisphaeraceae; genus Ignisphaera. The sequence goes on from JANXEL010000008.1 coordinate 20,769, forward strand.
GATTCTTGTACCAATGATTTCATGCACGTTAGATTTCCATACTCTGTGCAAAACATCAGGTACCCCGGACCAGTCGCTAGAGGCGTAGTGCCACGGAAACGATTTCCATGATAGTAAGTGGATTGAGTATACAAAGGGTATTGAATAGCCCCTCATCTCAAATAATAGCTTTAGAGCCACGCCACCTAAAGCCGTCGTCCAGTCGTTCGAATGTATTAACTGAGGAATTTCATTAACTCTATCAATCCAGTGTATAAGTGCTCTAGTATAGAGAGAGACTTTCTCCTCAACATACGCATAGATGTGCATATTATCGAGAAACCTGCTGGTATCAGCATTCAGCCCCTTAAACAAAATCACCCTAGCACCATCAATATTAGCTTCATCAGCACCTATACAATACCAATACTTATTACCATCAATACCTACTCTACTTCCACAGGCTTTGAATTCGTCGATAGATCTGGCAGCCCACGCATCTCTAGAGAGGTGCCTACCGTGGGAGGGCATAAAAACTGTAACCCGATAACCATCTTTTACAAGACTTTTTGCATACATTGCAACAGCTCTTCCAAGACCTCCCAAAGAAGCTATACCATCGTACTCGAAGGTTAGTAGCCACACATCCTTAACCTGAGTAGGTGCTACGATCAATAAATAGCACCTAGGTACTCACTCAAAAATTTCAGAGATATAAAATTAATGTTTCCCATAATAGTTTTGATAGGGCGCCTATTCTTATAAACTCCTTTAAATTAAGATAGTAAAGCTGATGACCATGTTAGTAAACGGCTCTGCAGAGCTTCCTCTTCACTATGGACGTGTCCCACAAGAACTTCTCTACCACATGAAGAGGCTAGGGAAGGCAATAGCGCTGTATATCATTGATGTTTTTGGACCCGAGGAGCTCGTTAAGAGGTTGTCGGACCCTGTATGGTTTCAAGCCTTCAATAATGTAATTGGTATGGATTGGGACAGTAGTGGCTCTACAACCATAGTTCTCTACGTCCTTAAGGATTTTGCCAATGTGACCACCTTCCACGATGTGGGTCTAGCAGTGCTTGGAGGTAAAGGTAGGGACTCTAGACGGGTAATAGACGAGCTGGCCATCCTAGATAGAATTGATAGAATGGGCAGCATCGATTTAGACAAGATTAGTTATACTAGCATTCTATCTGCTAAGATCGATGGTGTTGCACTGCAAGATGGCTACTCTCTGTATGTTCATAGCATTATACTGTCACAAAATGGTTTATGGACCGTTGTTCAACAGGGAATGAATACAGATGCTAAGGTGGCGCGTCGATATCACATACACAACATGATCACAGTGGAGAGAGATCCTCATAGCGGTATTGCGTGCAACTCCATCGGTAAAGCAGTAAATCTTATTGATTACTCCTCCGAAAGCACTAGAAATACAATTGTTGATATAATCAATTCAACTCCATTGAACGCACTGGTTAGAAGCATTGCTGATATAAATCGTATTCTTAAGAACAATCGGTCTCTTGAATGCTGGATTAGCAGAGGTAGCATTATGCAAAACCTTGATTCAAACACGATCAGGAATGCTAACCTTAGTAAAAACCCTATGCTCTATAGACCCATTATTGACACAAACCGGGTAGAACGGGCTCTAGCCATATTAACAAGCATTAAACCATCAGATTTTGAGGAGCTCTTAGTAGTAAAGGGCGTAGGAGCTGAAACGCTAAGAGCTCTAACACTCGTTGCAGATATAATATATGGCGAAAAGCCATCTTTCAAAGATCCTGTCACACATACACTAGACCCATTTGTGTACTCCTTTGCACACGGAGGTAAGGACGGTATACCCTACCCCGTTAAGCTCGATGTTATGAAAGAGACCATAGAGTTCCTTGAAGAGGCTTTGGAGGAGGCAAGAGTAGATATAAAAATTAAGCGGAAAGCCCTTGAAAGACTTTCTAAACTCTTTAACAAAATGCTGGCTAAGCGTGCTTCTCATTAACTACTATCCCCTCCAGCAATCACCTCAGTATGATGAGTTTGCCTCAATACTACTCTCTGATTGATGTTACAGCTTAATAGAAAAGAGTTGCAACCCACTTGTTAGAATCGGCTGGGTGAACAGATATTGTGCTAACTGATCTTATTAGCAGAGATAGAGTGATTGTGATTTCACCATTCACCAATTTTAATGTTATACTAGGACTAAATATAGCCTACACACTGATGTGTTCAAACTGTAGGGAAATCAGCATAATAATATCGTACAGCGTCTCTTTAAGTGTAATCAGAGAGGTAATTAAAAACGATAAGGGTGTTCTCTTCACTCGTGAGTTTAAATGCTTAGACAACTTGTGTGCATGTGTAGTAGTTTCTAATAGCATTGAAGCTGAGAAATTGCTGTACTGTTTTAGAAAAACAAGTAAGGTCTTTGTGCTTGTGAATAGAGTTCACCAACTTCATAAGCTGAGAAATAGTGCATGGAATACTTACAGGGTTAGGAGGGTGGACCCAAATACATACAGCCTAGTGAGTACAGATGGAGATGCGCCAATTATACTAGGGGTCAAAGGCTACTCTATACACCAGACGGCGATTCCAGAAGATGCTCTGCTCATATACAGAGAAGTCACGAATTATGTAAAGGAGTTTGGCACCATAAGGGCATCTGATCTCGTTAGGTATATGGTTAAGATTTTAGGATATGACAGGGATTTTGTATTAAATGCTGTTAGAAAGTCCATTGCTATAGGCATTATTAGATATCAATCCGGCTATCTAATACCAGCTTCGTCAATTAGCATCTAAAATTTTATTAGGAATGACCTCTACTAGTATTTTAGCTACCAAACCCTCTTGAGATGGGAACATGGGCGGAATTTTTGGCGTTATTTCACGCAATGAGCAGAATATCATCAATGCGATAATTCGAGGTCTCAAAGCTCTGGAATGCAGAGGATTTGACGGCAGTGGAATAGCAATACCAGCAGGAGGGGTTGTTAAAATGGTTAAAGACGCGGTGAAAATCAGCGTCCTAGTAGAGAAGTATAAGTTGAATGAGCTAGCTAGTTGGATAGCACTAGGCCACACAAGGTATGCCACTCACGGAAAACCTCACATGGAGAATACACAACCCCACAGTGACTGTAGTAATACAATAGCAGTTGTTGGGGATGGTGGAATAGCAAATTACGAAAAACTAAGAGATGAAATTATTTTTAAAGGACATAAAGTTGTCTCGCGTTGCGATTTCGAGATCGCTGCCCATTTAATCGAGGATGAAACTAAACACTCATCTAAATTTATAGATGCAGTGATAAGAGCTGTAAGAAAGATTTCGGGGTTCTATAGTATTGCAGTACTCAATTCTAAATGCAACTGCATTGCTGTGTACACCACATTGATGCCAGTGTTTCTAGGAATTTCAGATGATCAATTTGTGGTTTCTTCAAGTAAAAGCGCACTCTATGGTGTTGCAAAGCGATATGCTGCATTAAAGAAAGATGAGGTAGCGTTAGTCACCAGAGATGGTATTGAAGTTTACAGTGTCTCAAATGGAAGTAGAGTAGGAGAGTCTTTTATTGATCTCGATGTAAATCCTGACTACATTGATAGGGATGGCTATCCGCACCACATGCTTAGAGAGATATATGAGATTCCATACTCAATTCTCAGAACTCTAGCTTCAGTACAAGAAAGGTATCTATCGTTTGCAGCACGACTCATCTCTGATGCTAAGAACATTTTTATAGTGGGTAACGGCACGAGCCTCCACGCAGGTTTGATAGCATCCTACTACCTCTCCGAACTCGCTGGTATTAATTCAATTGTTGTAAGTGCTGCTGAGTTCCCACTATACTATGTGGATAATGTTTCTCCAGGTACGGTTGTTATAGCCATTTCACAATCAGGTGAAACGAGGGATGTTATACAGTCCGTCTTTGAGGCTAAGGTTAGAGGTGCAACAATTATGGGCATAACGAACTACATAGGGTCTAAGCTCGCCAATCTATCCAATCTCTATCTACCTGTTGCAGCTGGTCCCGAAATCGCTATACCTGCCACAAAAACCTTCACATCAACGCTCACACTTCTCTATCTGATATCCATCCAGGTGTCTAATTATGTTGGAAGAATTCTCGAATCTGAATGCAAAGAGCGCGTAGAAAGAGTGCGGTTTTTCGCCGAGGCGTTACTAAATTATATGCAGAGAATTGATGAAGAAGCATCGAAGGCCGCTGAATCTATAGTGGGCTGCAGAAGTGGCTACATAACATCAAGAGGTATAACGTATCCGATAGCCTTAGAAGGAGCTCTAAAGTTTAAGGAGACAGCGTACATTCATGCTGAGGGTGTAGAAACCGGAGAGTTTAGACACGGTCCCCAGGCCCTGTTAGAAGAGGGTATATTTGCGATATTCATCACACCGGCTGAGAGGTCTGCCATTCCATCCACCTATGAACTCATACAGCTCGCAGTCGACAGAGGTGCAAGGACTATTGTAATAGGCTTTGACACAGATCAGCATATAGATAGTTTAAAACAGATTGTTGCGGTTCGCACCATTTATTCTGAAAGACATCTCGCCCCTATAGCCACGACCATACCGCTTCAGTTTATGGCATATAGAATGGGTGTGTTGTTGGGAAGGTCTATAGATACTCCAAGATATTTAACGAAAACCGTAGCTCACTAGCAAGTATAATAGAGATTTTTTCTTTTAAATTTCCAATACCAAACTTTCTTCCAGGGCTAAACAATGATACTCTCTCCAGAAACCCTTTTAGAACTATTCAACCTCAGAATTGATGACATAGACTGTGCTGGTCTGAAACTTCATTTAGATAAGATCTTTATCTTTAGGGACGGGGGTAGAGTATTTAGAGAATCGAAAAGGCTGCCTGAGGTAGAAGAGGTTAAGCCTAATGAGCAAAACATCTACAGACTCAGCCCTGGGGCATATAGAGTAAGGTATAGAGAATTAGTGAAAGTCCCCGATAATGCAGTAGCACTAGCAATACCAAGGTCTACTCTATTGAGGGCGGGTGCAACGATATATACGGCTGTATGGGACCCTGGGTACAGTGGTAGAGGTGAGGGTCTGATGGTAATCTTTAATCAAAATGGAATTGAAATTGAAGCGTCCGCTCAAATAGCACAACTCGTATTTATATACATGGATAGAAAAACCAGCTTCACTTATAGGGGGAGCTATCAGTATGAGAACATAGTATGACTATCCATTTAAAAGCTCACAATACATGCATCAACAGTGGATTGCATAAGCTGTTTGATGAAGGATCTCTACGCATATTAACCTCTATCCTTTAGTCTTAAAGTATGGAAAGTGCGCATCGGTTGGAATTTTCATGGCAAGGCTCATTTGATTAGTATTCCACAGTTTAAAGCACTAATAATAGTGACCTAGTCAGACCGGAGTGCATATCCTAGTAAATTAGCGTGAGATTTAATAGTATGTGTGCACCTGTATAAAAGCTAACTCCACATCCATTTGCTCTAAATTTAATCCTGTAGCTGTCTTGTAGAATACTCGTTAACAGCGTCAACACTTAGTATGTCCATGAGCCTTCATCAAGCTTAGGGCTAAATTTCTCATCCCACGAGCTCGTCAACAACTGCAGCTTAGCAGTTTTCAATCAAAGCTCCTTCCGAGGTGCTTAGGGTGCTACAATCTTAAGGTGTTCTAGCACTAGCGCTTCGTAAAATCCATAGGTGCTCCTATAATTAAAAATACTCTGAACAATCTACTTAAGCTCTATTGAATTTCAGTTGAGGTCTATTCTATACTTATATCTAATCCCATGTCCTTTATTATAAGCTCCGCAATTTTCTTTTTAATCTCTCTATTCTCGACCGATAAAAGTATGTAGCCCAATGCCACTACCTTCATGTTTTTTCTGACAATTGATGATAGATTATCTATAGAATCCCTGATTTCCTTAATGCCTCGAATAACGTGTATTAAAAGATCTTGTACGTGCTCAAGTTGATGTGCTATAGCTTCAGCATTAGAAGCACTATCTTCACCCTCACCGGGATGATGCTGGTGCATACTTTCTTCAATTTCCTCACTTATTCTCTTTACATCCTCTTCACTTTTCGGTATTTCCAGCTTGCCTAGTTTGATCATCAACAACACCCAGTTCTAGGTTAGACCTAAGGGTAATAATATACTTAAAGCAGAACACTTGAATTCATCTTGAGTAAGCTAAACTTAATTTTCAGTGTGTAACTCCTTTCCAAAGATCAGATGGTGCATAGTGTAGTTTTATTTTAAACGTAGTACCACTGCATATTTATCTAATGTTATGATAGTGACTATATGGTATTGAAGATACCACTAGAGAAATCACTGAGAACACTAAGACTCTACACATAAAAGTTTTGCTACATCTACATTCCGGAGTGCCCTGCCCTACCAAAGGATTACAGGAGCACTAATTTTAATTTGCAGTTTAGGTTCGTAGGTAGGGTATTTGTATATTAAGAGTGGCCTTATTATTTCTGGTAAAATAAAGCATGCCCGTTCTATAAAATGCTGCACAGCTATCTAGATCTAGCTAGATAGATTAGGGAAGCATTACCACCAGGGCATTTTACAGTAGATTATAAAATCCAAAACTCCATTTCTATAACGATTATGTTTACACGTAGAGAAAAGATTTATAATGATAGAAAATAGAGGTGGGCCTGAGTATGCTAGTCTGAATGAGCTTACAGTTAGTGCTATTAAACATGTTGCTGAAGAGATGCCTGTCTAGGAAGTTTGACTAGTAATGCAGATAAGACGATGCTATACATTATCCCATAGATAGCGACTCTATAAGAATTAAGTATGGCTGTAGCTTTACAAATTCCATTTTAAGCACAGTTATTGCTGAATTTGATGGTGCTGACATTATATGTAGAATTGATTACGGAAAGTGCGTGCACTATGCGACAAACGCCTCAAGCCTTACATACGGCGCTTTTTCAGCCACAATCCATTCCTTTTCCCTTGATACTCTAGTTCTAACAGTTCTGGATATAGCATTTATTGTTTTTAGATTTACCAGTGGTATCTTAACTTCACGAATTCTTACAGCCTCGGACAGCTCACCTCCTTCAATAATAAAACTGGCATCAGGTATTATTCTTATATAGCCCCTCTCTAACGTTGCTACGGCTATACCCCCAATGTAAAATCCATTCCTTGTTTCACTAATCATCTCTGTCTCCTTCCAATCCCCCGGCTTAAGGATTAATGTAGTGTGAAGTGGTGTTGGCCTCTGAAATAGTCCATAGGCCGAACCAGGCTCTGAGCCGTATATAGAAGCAGTACTTCTAGTATGATGTAGGTCTCTTACAATACCATCCTCAATCAGAGTCCTTTTCCTAGTTGAAACAGATTCATCGTCGAAGAACCTTATTGTTGTCGAATCGTAGTCGTGGGGATTATCATACAGGTTAAAATCCTTTGGCGCAATCATGCTACCTATTAATTTCTGGCCATAGTGAAGGTGGTCTGCTTCAAGTAGATGGGATATCTCATGGATTAGTGCTGCTGCCGCTTCGTATCCTAGTACAACGTTAGCTCTTCCATACTGATAGGGTTTGAGTGTGCGTGCCCTTGAATATGTATTGAGTTTGTTGACTGTTTCCCTAAATACAACATCTATGGTCTTAGTGACGTGCTCTCTAGTCCATGGAATTATAGCCGTGTAGCTTGTTGCAATAATTTGCGAAGTGAGGTCAGATAGCTTTAGTAAACCAATTTCAATTTCAACTATTCTTCTAACTTCATGGGCCATCTCATTATTATCTCTTGCAATCTTCCTCTCTATTGTTTTCACACCTACTATAATCTCGCACTTGACGTTGTGTAGTGTTTTTGCTTCATCACACAAGTTCCTAACTAGCTCCGCTACTTCATCTTCTTGAGGAGACTCCTTTCCTATCTCAATATATCCCTTAAACAGTGTTGCTTCAACAAATCCTCCACAACTTCTATCAAGTAAGTATTTCATTGCTTTCGCTTTAGCTGCATCAAAATCAATCGTATTGCTATCACTCTGGATGGAGGTGATGAACCAGCACCCATCTTTATTAAATCTATATCCGTGAACCGTAGCGACTAATCTGTTGCTCTCTAAAGAATCTTCCCTATATGCTATCTGGATAGCATCTTCAAAGTATTTTACCTTATCATAATAAATTGAGTGCATAGACCTCAATCCCTGTACCGGATGTAGACCTTCATAGTATTTTAGATGTTCAAATTAGTGGCTCTGTATAGATCGATCTATGCGGGTATTAATACCGCCAGTATCGCGGTGATGAATCATATTATATGGAATTCTCATCTGATTTACATTGATAAATGCATTCTTCAATTCATTGTAATTTGTAGTTGGTCTTAAAAATGGCTTTAGATCAATTCCATATTCTACCATTATACATGGTTTTAGAATCCCACTAGGAGATAGTCTTATCCTGTTACAGTATGAGCAGAAATATCTATTTCCAAGCCACTTAACAACCTCAACCCTAATACCGTTACTAATCGTGTATATGGGCCGACGATTAAGTTCTCTATAAGTTTTAAAAACACTTGTAGCTTCTAGATATTCAATTATTTTATTGGCAGATGCGTACAGCCTCTTGTACATCTCCATATCTACCATAATTGGCTCTAGCTCAATGAATCTTATTTTTGCTTCGTAGCGTTGAGCGAAATTTATGAGCTCTTTGTACTCCTCATTGTTAATGCCATTTAGGAGTACAACATTTAGAGTTATGGGTAGTTTATAATTGTGCGCCGCCTCTATCCCCTTTAACACGTTTTCCAACCCATCCACACCAGTAATCATTCTATACTTCTCCCTACTAAGCGTTGGCAAATTAACATTTAACCTCATAAGACCCGCCTCAGAAAGAGGGCCAACCAATTTCTCGAGAAGAAAACCATTTGTTGTGATTGAAATATCTCTGGGTTTGAGCTCTCTAAGAGCTGATACTATTTTGACTATATCCTTTCTAAGAAGAGGCTCCCCACCCGTTAATTTAAACTCGTCAATGCCCAGAAATCTTGCAACAGATGAAACAGTTTGTATTTCCTCAGCTGTAAGTACGTCACTGCTTCTGTTACTCCATCCTTCATGATGACAGTAAAGACAGTTAAAGTTGCAATCGTATGTAACACTGATTCTCAAGTTCTTTAGCACTCTATTAAATCTGTCATACAGCATTTAACCTTCCCCTATAGCATAAATATAGCTGTATTTTAACTGTTTTACAGAAGCTATATATGCTAAACTTCCGCAAACTCTATTGTAGAATTAAGGTTAATGGTTGTTGTGGAAATGGAGAATTGCTTTGTACTTATTTTTAGTAAAGATAATAAGTATAGCTCAAATATACTGCTAGCGGGAATAGAGCCTAAAGTAAAAGACTACTCTATTTATCTATTTCAGTGGGACTCAGATAGGTCATTCATCCACGAAATAGTTGATATTGGTAGAAAATGTAGGAGAATCGTTATAGGATTCACATTCATGACCCCTCAGCTACTCATTGCTAGAGACGCCGTTGAGCTGTTACGTAAACATTTGAACAATGCAATCTTCGTAGCCGGGGGACCTCATGCTACGGGAGATCCTCTTGGTACCTTGACCAAACTTGGATTTGACTTGGTGGTAGTTGGTGAAGGTGAGGAAACTCTAGCTGAAGTTCTAAATGCAGTTTCCTCATGCGATGAATTCAGAGTATGTGGAACGGCCTTTATCGAAGATGATAGGCTTATCATAAAAAGAAGGGTTAAACAAGTTGATCTAGATCACCACGCTCCCTTTCCGTACTGGAGAAACAGGTTCAATCCTATAGAGATTATGCGGGGCTGTTCATCTGCGTGCCACTTTTGTCAAGTTACCTACACATTTGGTATGCCACGATACAGAAGTGTTGATAGCATAGCTCGGTATTCTAAATTGATGGTCTCTAAAGGTTTGAAGGATATTAGATTTATAGCGCCGAATTCACTAGGTTATGGAAGTCCAGACGGTATAAAGCCAGGTTTTGAGGCAATACCCCACCTACTAGAGAGGCTCCATAATACAATAGTAGAAAATGGCGGTAGAATTTTCTTTGGAACCTTCCCAAGCGAGGCTAGGCCTGATTCTGTATCAGATGACATAGTCAGAGTGATGAAGAAGTATGTTAGTAATGATAGAGTTATTATAGGTGTTCAGAGCGGATCTAATAAGATTCTTAAGACTATACGCAGAAATCATACTGTTGAGGATGCGGTGACGGCTATACAAGTATTAAATAGATATGGATTTGCAGTGGATGTGGATTTAATCTTTGGATTCCCCTTTGAAGATGCTGATGATCTCGGAGATACACTTAGATTTATTCAAGAAGTTAGGAAATTTAATGTGAGATTCCACTTGCATACATTTATCCCACTTCCTGGTACACCGTATTCAGATCTAAATCCTAAATTTCTCGATAGCGAGATGAGAATAAGGATAGCCAAGCTCGTGGGTTTAGGTAAAGCATACGGTGAGTGGCACAAGCAGGAAAGTATAGCCAAACTTATCATGGAACTCAGGAGTAGAGGGTTCATCTACAGCTTTAAAGATGTTATAAAAGCTTCAAGAACTTACACTTGCTAACACCGCAGTTTATAGCCGTAGGATCGATTTAGTTTAAAAAATTAGCTAATTTGACTATTTCACTTAGTTAGCTACTCGACAACAATGGAGCCTGTTGGACATGATGAGGCCGCATTCTTCGCTGCATCTGTAAGTGCATCAGGTATCTCTCCTATACTCTCTTTCTCATTATCGTTCTTTACATAAGGTTCTCTCACTCTTGTCTTGCCAGTAGGCGGATCTAGCTCAAATAGATCTGGTGCTAACGCCCAGCATACACCGCAAGCTATACATGAGTCTTTATCCACTCGTATTCTAGCCATCTTCCACACCGGCATTATGCTAAACAGAGAGAGGGATTTTTAACTTTTACTTAGCTAAATGTATTCTATTTCGGTGTACGTTTTGTACGGCGCCTCACAGAATCGTCTCCGACCTTTAAATGAATGAGGGTCGCCGTGATGGGCAGACAAGAGTTCTTTATGCTAGCATAGAAGATTCTGCCTCGATGTGATTGGCTTGCTGAAGGTAACAAATACGCTTAAATTAAAGGAAAACTTTTGCTGTTAGATCTCAAATCTTCATACTACTCTAAACTGATGCTATTTCCTCCATACTTTCTTATATGTGCGCTGTTAATGTCTATCTTAGCTCTTGAGATCGTTCTTAACCATGGAATTTTAAATGGCATCAGCGCAGTAAGTGCTATCACACCTTGAAATATCCAGTTTATGGGCTCTAAGAATACTACGGGATCTGCGTATCTCATATTTAACACTACATATAGTGGTGCTAAAGCGATCGATAGAAGCTCTACTTTTGCAACAAGTAGTGTAATGTACGGTACATCAACTACTAGAGATGAGAGTACTACTATGACTGAGATAAACGGTGCGATCAATGCTACTGGCTGAAGATACGCTATAGCGAGCACCACTAATGTCCTCCCTTTAACTTGGCGTCTGTGTTTGGTTATGATATCCTTAAAGCACTCTAATGTTCCTCTGTACCATCTCATCCTTTGTTTCACATAGCTAGCAATTGTAGATGGTGCTCCTTCAAATATGACACTATCTAAGAGGGCTATATTCCTATTTTTCGAAACAGCTAGTATTGTGAGATACGCATCTTCAGCTAGCACTTCCGGTAGCCCTCCAATTTCCTCCAGAAAACTCTTAGAGAAAGCCAGTCCTTCACCACTAACAAGTGGCACTTTCATAAATTTTACGAGCCCAGGTAGACCAACATTATACCATAGAAGCGTATCAACATAGGATAGTCTTCCAATAGCGTTGCTGCTTACCCTATAGACCTTGGTCCCAACTACACTGTATCCGTGGTTCGATATCAGATAGGCAACTTTGTGTAGATACATATCGTCTACTACCCTATCTCCGGCATCAAGTACGACAATTATATCCGCCACTCCCTTGAAAAACTCTATTGCCTTATTTATTGCAGTTGACTTGCCTCTCCTTTCCGAGGTGTTTATAACTATCTTGGAGGCTATGCCGGCATTTGACAATATGTTTAAGAGATCTGAAACACTGCTGTGTGTTTGCTCATCATTATTTTCTAAGACTATCAGCACGTGGATTTTTTCACGCGGGTACTTCTGTTTAACTATGCTAGTAAAAGTCTCTTCAATAGAATTTCTATCCTCTCTGTAGAAAGGTAGAATTACGAGAATTATTGGTAGATCAGAGGGTTTCTTACTACTGTTTTTACTGCTAGAGAAATTTATATTTATCCAGACAACCCTCTTAAGATCTTGAATAATGCTATATAGAGAAGGTATGCCGTAGATGAATGAGAACACTATTATCGATGCAGAAATACCCCAAATGAATTGGAGCATATGATTCCACCTCAGGCAGATATCCGCTAAAACCAGGCATAAAAGTCTTAATAGTTCCCTGAACCATCAGGTTATCAAGTTAAGGTAATTCCTCTATATAAGCTCATCACATAAGCTAAAAAGTGTAGTACAATTTATAATTTGACATTGCATCTTTTTAGTTTCAGAGCTCTAAAACAGATTTGAGTGTAGTGCGATGCTGGATCAAAAATTCAAGCCAAGGATTGAAAATACCAGGTGGAAGCCTGAATTTGAGGAATCGCTGGTAAAGCTGTGGGAGAAGGAGGGCTTATTCAGATTTAGCTATATTAATAGAAAACCCACACTTATAATCGATACCCCACCCCCGTACATTTCAGGCAAACCTCACGTTGGTCAGGCAGCCCACTACGTTCAAATAGATATGGTCGCTCGTGCATATAGAATGCTGGGCTACAATGTTTTGGTGCCATTCTATGCAGATAGAAATGGCTTGCCGGTTGAGGTTTTCGTTGAGAGAGTGTATGGTGTAAATCCGCATGAAGTTGCAAAAACAGTAGAAGGTAGGGAAAAATTTCTTCAACTGTGTAAGAATCATCTTGATGAAATTGAGAAGGAATTTATTAAAGTGTGGAGAAAACTCGGCTGCACTTTTGAGTACTGGCAAGAAGGCACAGATAGTGAGAAGTACAGGAAAATTACACAGAGCACATTTATAGAAATGTGGAGGAAGGGGTATATATATGAGGCTGAGAGGCCTGTTATATGGTGCCCTCGCTGTAGAACATCACTAGCTGAGGCGGAAGTTGAATACAAAAAAGAACGTGCTGAGCTTTACCACATAAGTTTCCAGACCTTTGATGGAGAGCTGATTACAATAGCTACTACGAGACCCGAGCTCCTTGGCGCGTGTGTGGCCGTTGCGTACCACCCAGACGATGTGAGGTATAGGCACTTAAGGGGTAGGAAGATCATTGTGCCACTCTACGGCTATATCGTTGACGCTATAGAACATAAATCCGTCGATCCACTGTTTGGAACAGGGTTAATGATGATTTGCAGTTATGGAGATCAAGCTGATGTTAGAGTTATTAGAGAGCTTGGTCTAAAAACTAGGCTGATAGTAAAGGATGATGGTACCATAAATGATGGTATGAACATTCTGGTCGATCTTAAAGTTAGGGAAGCAAGGAGTCGCATTGTTGATCTTCTAATGAATAGAGGCCTGCTTGTAAAAATTGATAAAGTTGAGAGGAATGTACCCATATGCTGGCGTTGTGGTACACCAATCGAGTTCATTCATACTCGGGAATTCTTCCTGAAACAACTCGAATACAAGGATGCGCTGAAGGAAGTCATTAAGAATTCGAAATTCATACCAGAGGAGCACAGAAGGAAACTACTAGATTGGATAGACTCTATAACAATGGATTGGCCAATATCTAAAACAAGATACTATGCAACTGAAATACCGGTGTGGAGGTGCAAGCTATGTGGACAAATTCTAGTACCTGAGCCAAAGAGATACTATAGACCATGGAAGGAAACTCCTCCATGGAATTCCTGCCCCAACTGTGGAGCTTCAAGGGAACACCTAGTTGGAGAAACCAAGGTGTTCGATACATGGTTCGATTCCTCCATCTCAGTTCTTTATGCTGCAGGTGCATCAAGGTATCAACACATATTTGAGCTGTATATAAGTAATAGAGCGGAGGCGCTGAGACCTCAAGGATATGAAATTATTAGGACGTGGCTATACTATTCACTATTAAGAATCTATCAGCTATTTGGAAAATGTGCATTTAATCATATTAGAATAAATGGTATGGGGCTTGATGAGAAAGGTGAAGCTATGCATAAGAGCAAGGGGAATGTTGTCTATCCAGAACCATACGTAGAGAAATATGGAGCTGACGCCTTTAGATTTTGGTCTGCCGCCGCCGCAAAGCTTGGCAGCGACTACAGATTCTCTGAGCAGCTTTTAAGAACAGGAGCCTTGTTTGTAACAAAACTTTTGAATATAGCACGCTTCATCTCGGCGGTTCCATTTATTAAAGATGTAGATGCCACTAACCTATATCCACTGGATCTAGCAATCTTGAATAGAATGAATGATATTATAGAAGATGTGAGAAAGAGTTACGAAGAAATGGACTTCTACAGACCCATACACATACTGTACCACTTTGTATGGGATGAAGTGGCTGATAACTACATTGAGATGGTCAAATCGCGGATATATGATGTGGAAGGCATATTCAGCGAAAATGAGCGAAGAAGTGCATGGTTTACATTACATACATTACTGAAAAATACGCTCCTCCTTCTGGCACCCATACTCCCATTCATTACTGATTATATATGGAGGAAAACATATGGAGAAAACTCAATACATTTTGAAACTTTGCCAAAACAATTAGATGTGCCTAAGACTGAATTAAAAGAATTGCTTCCATATCTCTACAATTTAAACAGTTTAATATGGAAATATAAAAAGACTATAAATATAAAGCTCACACAAGAATTAGAGGCCGTGCTCTACATACCTGAAAAACTTTCCGTATTTGTTAAGGACATTAAGTACTTGCATAGAGTTAGAGAGATAAGATTTGGTAAGCCTGACGTTCAGAACTATGCTGATTTAGGTAATAATGTCTTTCTGGTACCTTTCAAAACAGATGATCTACGATGAATCTATACGCTCTAGTCACCATTATTCCAAGGAATCCCTACGAATTTGCTAAAATAGTAAAGAGATTGACTGTATGTAATGTTAGGAATTTAAGAGCTAATAGTGCTGACAACAATATCCATTTTAAAGTAGAGAACGTAGATGCGCTAATTGGATGCCTAGAAGGATTTGATGAAGTTTTTTTAACGGTGGACCTAAGGCTGCGCTTAAAAGTATTGGGCGATAGACTAAATGAGCTCATAGCTGTATTAAACGCAAAAAGAATGCCAGCGTTATATCCATACAGAATTATAGCTGTAATAAGTAGTGGAGATTACCATCTAGCTATACAGAGAACCTCAAATAGAAATATCTATCTAATCAGATGTTTAAGAGCAAAAAACTTAGACGTAGTATTATCACCCTCTACATTCCTACTTGCTGGCACCTTAGATACTATAAAAAACGATATTAACAGATGCAGCAAGCTGCTAAGCAGAGCGTTATTACAGTCAAATTGGTTAACTAATGCAGTGAATGGATGAAACCTATGGTTACAGTTTCCCCGGATCTACTATACAAACATATAAATGCTTTTCCCATTATTAGAAGTGCACATCAAGTTATTGAAGATGATCTCGAGCTTACTGAGCTATTGAAAATGAGCAATCTTATGGCTGTTTCTAGACTTAAATATAATGACCATGGCATTATACATGCTAGAATTGTAGCAGGTACAGCTTTAGAACTTGTTGATATTCTGTATAACGCTGGAGTTGAAATGTCGTGTATAAGAGATGGTGTAGCTAGTGGTATCGATGAGGTGAAAATAATGGTGCTCATTTCCTCCTACCTGCACGACATCGGCAATTCTATTCATAGAATAAACCACGAATTGTTGGGCGTATTGATTGCAAGGAATATTATAGATAGAATCTTAGTTAAGTTAGGCTTTGATAAACGTAAGGTGGTAGATATGCGCCAAGAAATATTGCATAATATCTATGCCTCTGACCACAATATTCAGTGCCTATCTGTAGAGTGTGGAATTGTAAAGGTCAGCGATGGTCTTGACATGGCTGAAGGGAGAGCACGCATACCATATAAGTTGGGCAAACTAGACATGCATGCCATCTCAGCAATAAGCATAAAAAGGGTTGACATTGAGCCTAATCGGGACTCTAGAAGACCTGTAAATATTGTAGTCTACATGAGTGAAGCCGCAGGACTGTTTCAACTGGAAGCCGTTCTCATGCCAAAAATTAAGAGTAGCGGTCTTGAGAATCTACTCAACATCTATATAGACATTAACACTAAATTGATAAGATATCATCCAAAAGAATAGCAGTGTACTAGAAACTAAATGGTTAGTACATATAATGATTCAAATTTGATCCCTTCTAATGTTTGTCTAGCTGCCATCTTAAGGCTGTTTATAAGAAGCTCGAATTTCTCGTACTCTTCAATCGTAAACGCCTTCTCACGTAGGATGCAGAGTGAACCTCCTACTGCAGTGACACATGATCCTAGACCTCTCTTTGATACAACATCTAGTGTAGCCATTAGATCCTTGCGGGAGAATACTGGTTGATACACTTTTGGATGTGTATGAGCAATCAATAGTACGTTTTCTAGTGTTGGAATGGTTATGGATTTCTCTAACCCCTCTAGCAGCAGTGCTACTCCACTAGATAGGATCAACATTAGATATTCCCTATCGTAATATAAGTATACACTTAAACTCTTTATTGTACTCTTTATGATTCTCAGCTCCAAAACCCTGTATATTTCCGGTACAGTAAAGCCGTTGCCCTTACCGCAATTGAAAAGTATTTCAGTATCCTCAAAAACTTCACCATATCCACAAATACTTTCTATCCCCTTCCCGTAAACCACGACCTTGCTTACTCTGTTGCTTAACAACCCATCTACTCTAATTTCTATGTCCGACGTTTCTTCCTCGCCATAGTTCATTTCAATCAGATCTTCAATACGAAATAGTATCCGCAGCCTCATTGCTGCGTCTCTTATATACCGATCCTCTATGATTTCATAATGATATTTTACATGCCTACCAATACCCAATGATGATCCCATAAAGTTTCTCATTTCGTAGCCAGGGTCAAACGTTTTATTTCTGAATCCACGATATAGTGGAATTTGTCAAAGAGGTATTAACCCATGTTTTTTGGGTGGGGGTCTGATCCTTATTTCCCTCTTTGTTATTAGGAATTCCAACGCTTTTGCAAGAATTGGTCTTGTTTCACTCGGTTCTACTATGGCGTCTATATAGCCTCTCGATGCTGCATAATAGGGGGTAGTGAGCTTCTCCCTATATTCAGCAGCAAGTTTCTGCAGCATTATCTTTCTCTCACTCTCATCATTTACTGCCTGTATCTCCCTACGCCATATTATCTCAGCTGCGGCTTCCGGTCCCATTACAGCTACTTCTGCTGTCGGCCATGCAATTACGAAATCGGCCCCTAAGTGTCTTGAACCCATAGCTATGTATGCCCCTCCGTAAGCCTTTCTAACAATTACCGTAAGTTTAGGCACTACCGCCTCAGCGTATGCATAAAGTATTTTTGCTCCATGCCTAATTATCCCTCTGTATTCTTGCAGTGTACCTGGAACAAAACCAGGTACATCGACTAGGGTAACTATTGGTATATTAAAAGCATTGCAAAATCTCACAAATTTAGCAATCTTGTCAGAGGAATCTATATCTAATGCACCCATGTAGTATAGGGGTTGGTTGGCAACCACCCCAATTGTATATCCATGCAGTCTTGCGAAGCCAATTATAGCATTTTTAGCAAAGTCTTTCTGGACTTCAAAAAATGTTTTGCGATCTACAATATTTTCTATTACAGTACGCATATCATAAGGTTTTGAAGCATCTTCCGGAACTATGCTGTTGAGTAGTTGGGCTGTCCGCTGTGGATCGTCTCCTGTTTGAACTCTCGGAGGAAGCTCCAGGCTGTTTGACGGTAGATAGGATAGAAGCTTCTTAACAATATTTATAGCCTCCCTCTCATCATCAGCTACAAAATGAGCCACGCCACTCTTGGCAGCATGTATCTCTGGTCCGCCAAGCTCCATTTCAGTGACCTCCTCCCCGATTGCTGCTCTTACAACCTTTGGTCCTGTGATGAACATGTACGAGATCTTATTAACCATGATTACAAAATCCATTAATGCAGGTGAATAAACCGCACCACCTGCACACGGCCCCATAATCACAGCTATCTGTGGTATAGAACCAGATGCCATAACATTTAGGTAAAATATATCGCCATAACCTTTTAATGAATCTACACCTTCTTGAATCCTTGCACCACCGGAATCGTTGAGAAAGACGACAGGTACGCCTACAGACATAGCATAGCCCAGAGCTTTTACAATTTTAGCTGCATGCATTTCACCTACGGAACCACCCATAAATGTAAAATCTTGAGCTATGGCTACAACCGATCTATTGTTGATCTTGCCAAAAGCTGTTACAACACCATCACCGTAGGCCTTCTTTGCATTCATACCAAATTCTGTAGCCCTATGTGTTACAAACATGTCTAATTCTGTATAAATCCCATTGTCAAACAGTATTTCCAATCTCTCTCTCGCGGTAAGCTTGCCTGCTGCGTGCTGCCGATCTATTGCTTCTTGTCCACCACCAAGCTTAACCATATTAAGCCTTTCTCTTAGCTCTTCAATCTCTTTCCTCTCTATCTCCTCTCCAATCATGTAAATCATCCAGTGAATTCTTCTAGCTAATATAAATATTGATCCTAAAATCTGTATTGCTCATCTTAGCTGGGATTCCTCAGCTAAATAAGAGTTGCGTAACCTTAACGGTATAGATGCTCCAAAAGCTTGGATGCTCTTTGAGCAACAAAACTCTTATCTAACCCTGGCTGCATATTCATACAGTTAAAGAGTGAATACCTAAGAGCTACTTCAAGCAGGTGGTACTTTATAGCATCTAAGCACAAACTAATAATTGAGATAAATAACAGAAAATACGACGTTGAGATATTTGAAGAACAGGAAAGCAGCCTTAGAATAAGAATAGGATCTAAGGAATACATAGTGCACGTAATCGAAAACGGTAATGACATCTCCACAAAATTGGAGGATGAAAACAGGTACACAAAAGTTGATGAACATGTCAATATGATTCAAGGCACTGCGGCATTAGAGCGGCATTCTCTTGGAGAGAATGTGATCTGCTCTGAAGTACCAGGTCGTATTGTTAAGGTATTTGTGAATGAAGGAGATAGCATAAACAAAGGAGATACCGTTGCTATAGTAGAATCTATGAAGATGGAGATAGAGATTAAAAGCTCTAGAAATGGTGTTGTGAAAAAAGTTTTTGCTAAAAACGGTTCGTACATTAATGTGGGTCAGCCAATAATATTACTTGAGTAAACATACACTCACTACTATTTCTACTTCTTCGGCTTCTTCTCCTCCTGTTTCTTTTCCTCTTTCTTAGTTCCCTTTGCTTCGGGCTTCTTTGACACTTCTTTCACCGTAATTACACCATACCGCATATTAATTTAAAACCTTTTGTTCCACTGATCATAGATACACATACTATTGAATTACATGCAGATAGTAAAGAACGCCTGTATTGTATTCTTCCAAAATTTTTAAACAGTCCTTTGATATATATATAGTCGAGAACCCTAAAATCTCAACACCATTCATTCTCATTAATGTCGTAACCGACTTTACCCTCTCGATATCCTCCATAAATATATCGACAACATATACCTTCTTATCCCTATGGATGCACTCCCTTGGTATCAACATGTATTTGTACTCCTTTTCACTATGTGAGTAGTACCATATGATCTTTGCTACATCCTCCTGAATATTTCTGTTTACTAATGGAAAACATATCTCTGTTCCAAGCTCTAATGCTAACGAGGTTGCTATGGGGATTCCCTCCTCCGATAGTGCAAACACATAATCTACATCTGTATCAATTTTTTTTAATTTTTCATCCACAGCTAATGCAAATAACTCTATAAATCCTGTATTTTTAATTAAGTTATAGTAGTTGCTATTGCTACTTTTAGCCATTTTCACTAGCGTGCTTTCTATAATTCTTAATTTAGAGATTTTCTCTATAATTTCATTCGCTATTTCGTCACTTGGAACCCCGATAAAGTTTACATACCTCCAGAGACTTTGGAATGGAATACTCAGCATTTCTTCCAGTTCTCTTAGACTATAGAAGGAATTTAACGCTTTGAGTATCTTTAGAATTCTTATCTTTTCACTCCTCTTAATCGCTTTATTATTGAGCATCTAGTATCTACACCAATAACCTTAATACAGCTACAAGTAGCTGGGAAAATAAATTTTATTTTCTACCCGCCTAGAATTGTTTAATGTTTTAGCTTAGATGCTCAAAGAACCATTTAAAGTTCGGCACACTACTTCTACTTACATTATCTTCATAAACTGCATGCGCAATTAGTGGTAGGGCTATTGTAGCATCCACATAGACAACTCTCTTCTTTGCCTTTTGAGCAACCTTGCCCCAACTCACAGCCTCCTCTAAAGTTGCCCCCGATAACCCTCCCCACTGTGGTGAATCCATTGTTATTTGGACCACGTATTCCAGTGGTTTATAGTAGTCCCTCAAGCCCTCCTTTTCGGCTAGTAGTGTCTGTGCTACAGTAACAAGGTTAATGTAATCCTTTGGCACGCCACCACCGATATATATTGCAGCCATCTTTGCTGCCCTTCTACCTATTTCGACAAGCTGATCAAAATCCCTAACCATATCCAGCACTACTCTGTGGTTGCGTTCCCTCGATGCTAACAGTGCTGCAATACCATATCCACTATCTACTAGAGCGGGCGAAAACACAGGTACATTAACCCGGTATGCCGCTGCAACTATGCTATCCACTTTTCTATTGTTTAGATATTTTCCAAATAGGTGAAGAAATTCCGCTGTAGAGTAGACTGAACCATTGGGAAGGGTGTGTATAAAATCCCTTATTAGGTTCTCCATCTCCCTGTATGCAATTTCGCTAGCGAATACATCATAAAATCTGTCAATTTTATACCTCAGTAGCTCGCTATCGTCAACGTGTGGAGTACCCTTATAGTAACTGAATCCCATCGCCTCATATATATCCTCTGAAATGTTTGCTCCCGTGGACACAAGAACATCTATATACCTATTCTCAACAAACCATTTTACTATTCTCCACATACCAGCAGTGCTCATAGAGCCCGCTAGACCCATGAATATTACCACATCAGGATCTGTCAGCATACTAACAATGATGTTGTAGACCTCTCCTAGGGCACGGCCCTGGTAAGCTGTATCGCTCATTGCCTTTAAAAGCTCGCTTACCCCTCTTTTCCTAACGTCTATTGCTGCCAGCTTCTCTATGAAGTAAGGATTACTGAAGCTTTCTTTCACCATTTTACACCATTCTAATTCTCGTTACACACATCTATTAAAAACTTATATAATCATTCCATCTACTTTCACAGAGGTATGGGCGTTTTAAATGCCAGACGTTGTATTCATGTTTGAAGTTCACCAGCCATATAGGCTGAGGGATAATATCTTACTCCACTTAATTAAGGGTTCCTTTAAGCAATTTTCGGGCGAGAGATCTCTGCATAGTATTTTATTTGATGAAGAATTGAATAGGAGTATATTTGAGAGAGTGGCATCAAGGTGCTACATTCCAGCGACAAAAATTCTAATCGAGGTAAATAGGAGGCTTAGAGAAAATGGCAGGCCCTTTAAGTTCTCACTTAGTATAAGTGGTGTTTTCATTGAACAGGCTTTAAAATGGAATAGAGTAGTTATAGATGTGATCTCTGAAGCTGTATCTGAGGGTATCGCGGAACTTGTTGACCAAACTTACTACCACAGTCTTGCATCTCTATTTCCTGAATATGATGAATTCATTGAGCAAGTTACGATGCACAGAGGTCTGCTTCACGACATATTCGGTGTAAATCCTATTGTTGCTGAAAATACCGAGTTTATATACAATAACAGCATAGCTCATCTCTTTGCCAAACTCGGCTATAAGGTTATTCTAACTGAGGGCGCCGAACAAGTGTTAGGCTGGAGAAGCCCTAATTACGTGTATAGAGCGTGGGGCTCCGATGCAAGAGTTCTGTTGAGAAACTATAGGCTTAGCGATGATATAGGCTTTAGGTTCTCAGATAAAAAATGGGATCAATATCCACTCACGGCAGAAAAGTACGCTAAATGGCTATCTAGAACACATGGCGATGTGGTGCTCATAGCCATAGACTACGAAACGTTCGGAGAACATCACAGCATTGATACGGGAATCCACGAGTTTTTAAGATGGCTTCCAGTAGAAATCTCGAAGCACCACAACATAGTTACAGAGTTTCCATCTACAGCCGCATTCAAGCATCCCGTAAAAGATGTGTACAACGTTCAACCCTGGAACACCATAAGCTGGGCTGATGAAAGGGATCTCTCTGCTTGGTTGGGCAATGAAATGCAGAAGACTATTTTTGAATTCTACACCTTTTTAGAACCGTACGCCAGGGCCGTGGGCGGTGAGTATCTAAAGATCTGGAGAATGCTTGGTTCCAGCGATCATCTGTATTACATTTCTGTAAAAGGAGGTGCTGCTGGCGAAGTTCACGCCTACTTCTCCCCATATAAAGACGTGTCTACAGCGCTGAGGGTCTATACCGAGGCAATAACAGTGCTTACCTCAATGATATCTAATAAAATAGCTGAGAACCCCCGTAGGTACGCATATAACATTGTCTTACCTTCACTCTACGCATTCCATTTTTATTTAATGCCCGGAAAACCCCTTAACTTAAAGGTGCGCAGCATTCCAGAACTCGCAACCATACTGGAGAAGGTGCCGATAGAATCAATTATATATCATCTCAGAAGAGGCGATCTAGCTAACTGGATAAAACACTTCTTTTTCATGGATGAAGTTGCACTCCAATTAGAGGAGCTGACTATGAGCATTGATAGCATTGATAATTACGAGAAGCTGAGGGAGATAGTAGTATCAATCCTACATAAATATGAACAGCAGTAGAGCATTAAGAATCTGGTTATCATACCTATCACATAGCTATAACTGCTTTTTACTTATGTAGGTGCATAGAACTTACACTGGAGGGCTAGAATGAGCTTATCCGTGCTACCAAACTCAATGGCGTATACGTATGGCGATGACGTCTCTGTTGAGGTCTATGTATATAACGTACACAGCTGTAGCGATGCTGAAGTAGAACTTAAAGCTAAAATAGTGAGTAAAAGTGATAGAGATTTTGATTTGTATAGGGATAGAAGAGCCGTCAAAATCACTAACGGCTCTACTGCCCGTACCATATTTGAATTTTCATTGCCGTACCGCACATATGGTGATTCAGAAATATTCATAGCCTCTAAAGCCACTATCTGTAACAATGTTACCGAAGAGTCTCTTCAAGTAGAACTATTCGAAAGAGCATCAAGGCTTGTGGAGACGGTTATTGTATGGCATCACCATCAACCACCGAACTATCTTCCAGACGGAAAGTACTTTTCAGATTACCCATTCAAATGGGTTTGGCACAGCCTTTTTGAACCATACACCGTAGGCGGCCCCTACTATGTGCACGCCAAGACATATCTAATGTTCCCGGATGTGAAGACTACAGTTCACCTATCTCCGAGTTTGTTATACCAGTGGAAATCTGTAGCAGAAAACGGTTACACAAGCGAAGACGGCTTAATCATACCTAGTAGTGATGTAAAGGTGGAAATGGTGAAAGAAACTTTGAGGACGTTTAAGGATCTAGCATCAATGAACTCCATAGAAATCCTTACATCTGTTTACGCTCATACAATTCTAGGCTATCTATTAGATAAGTTCGATATGGAGGACATAATTCAGGAGGAACTCGATTTAGGTGTAAGGCTAACCTACGAAATTATGGGAGTTTCTGCAAAGGGTGCTTGGACCCCTGAGATGGCGTGGCACGACAAGCTTGTAAAGATCTATGATAATAGCGGTATAGAATACACAGTATTATGCGGCAAGAGCCACTTCTCCAGGGCTATCGGAGACAGGGGTACAATATATGAGCCATATGAAATCGTATATGAGGAAAGCGTGTTGAAAATTCTATTCAGAGATCAAGAGGTAAGCGATACAATAGGTTTTAGTAATAATTTTCCCACCGAGCCACACGCAATTAAAGGCGCTCAAACCGTTATATCTAAACTCCTCAAGAAAAGAGGTATAGTTACAATAGCACTCGATGGCGAAAATTGGATGATCTTCTCTAA
Source organism: Ignisphaera sp. (assembly GCA_025058535.1). Classification (GTDB taxonomy): domain Archaea; phylum Thermoproteota; class Thermoprotei_A; order Sulfolobales; family Ignisphaeraceae; genus Ignisphaera. Next base: position 45,248 of record JANXEL010000008.1, read on the forward strand.
GTACCCTAGAAACACTTATCCATTCCTTTATACAATGTATAAATACCTAGATGTGCTCCAAAAGAAGGGATTCATGAAAATATCAACAATGGGTGAAGTGATTAAGAGCAATACACAATTTAGAAAACTTCTACATATACCAGTTACATCGTGGTTGAATGGTTTCTATAAATGGGATGGAGAAATTCATGAGCAGCAGACTCTATGGCATGAAGTTTCTAGGACGTACGATATCATCCGACTCTATAAGATAATATCAAAGAATGAAGCCCACCTAAGGAATGCTCTATGGTCATTCTATCACGCACTTGATAGCGATTATTGGTGGACAGAATTTTGGAATCCTAGGATAATAAAATCGTGGTTAACAGAGACGTACGCTGCCTTAGCTAAGTTAGCGTTTTAGCCTCTAATTAAATAGAGAGGACGAGGCATAGATAATTTAAGGGATGGCAAACAGTTAGCTAAAAATCATGTTCTCCATATGTGAATTCGGAGAAATCTCTTTATGCGGCCACACCTTCGTATTCACAAGAACAACATTCTCCCCAATGATCGCATCGTCACCTATAACACTATTGACTATTTTAGCATTCCTATGCATTTTAACATGCCTACCTATGATGCTGTTTGATACATAGGTTTTGGCACCCACCCTGCATCTATCCATAATCACACTTCTATTAATCGTTACATCATCTTCGATGATGGTATAGTTGTCTACCACAGAATCTGATAGCGAGACATTCCTTCCTATTTTTACATGTCTGCCTATGAGAATTTCATTATCAGCCTTTATCTCTCCTCTGATAATTTTTGACAGTATCTCCTGGTGTAGCATGATAGATTCTCTACTCTTTCCTTGAACCTTAACATTGTGTATCAAGGTTTTTGCTTCCAATTCCTCTGATGCCATATGCCGAAGAAGGTAGAACACGGCTTCGAGATACCTCTCTGGTGTTCCTATGTCAAACCAATATCCTTTCAATTCATAAGCATAAACGCTGCCAAACATCTGTATAGCTAATGGAATTATATGCTGACCAAAATCCATCATATTTCTTTGCCTCATATAATTAACTATATCACTATTCAAAAAGTCCCTAAAACTTTCTGAGAGTATGTAGATTCCTGTGTTGATAAAGCGACTCGGAGCCTCTCTAATCGTCTTTGGCTTCTCAACAAACCTTCTGATTCTTTCTTCTGAATCTATATCAGCTACGCCAAATTGAGGTAACTCCTCTTCCCTCTCAAGATATTTTACAGCTATGGTCATAAAGCTATTCTTCTTTGTATGAAATTCCCACATACCATGAAGATCTAAATCGAATAGAAGATCTCCTTGTACAACCAGCACAGGCTCTCTAATATCATAGTAATCCATAATAATTCTAGCACAGTCCGCACTGCCCACACTCTCTTCGTTGGGTTGGTATCTTATTCGAACATTTGGCAAGTCATACTTCAATCTGATCTTCAGCCCTTCACCAAAATAATCGTAAACCTCCCTATAGTTCAGATAGCCGCTCACCCCCATGTAGAACTCTGTTACTCCCTGTTTAGCTAACCTAACAATGGTGAATTCTATGAGTGGTCTATTGAGAAATCGGACTAAGGCCTTTGAAGTTTCAACTGTAAGTGGACGCAACCTGGTGCCTAGACCTCCCAAAGGAATTACAGCTTTACGTAACAATACATCCACCGTATAATTATGGCGCATTTTTAGTTAATAAACATTTTACTCCATATTTATGCTACATTATAGAAATTTGAATTAGGAGGTTCCTAGAAGTGTGGGAGCAGATCTACTCTTCACACTTTGTATCTATTATATTACGTAGTATGTGTGCTGCCTCCTCTGGCGTGCTATCGTATGTGAAGTTCCCTCCGCCTGTCTCCATTCCAGCTGCGTACTTTAATTTTCCAACTACTCTGTAAATACCATATATTTCTATATGCATGTGGTAGAATTTGTAGGTTCCTCTTAGTGGTGCTTGATGTAATGTCATCATGTACGGCATAGGTTTCTCAAATACTTTTTTAATTCCACACAGTACCTTCCTCACAATTCTGGCCATGTCTTCAATGACCTCTGAATTCAACTGTGGTAATACTTGGACATGTGTAAGAGGGTATATGTGTACTTCGAATGGCCAATGCGCATAGAAAGGTAGGAATGCAATCCAGTGGTCTGTGATTGCTACGGTTCGCTCTTTACCATTTCTCTCTACATTTATTATATCACAAAATAGGCATCGTCTTTTCTTGCTGTAGTACTTGTTAGAATTTATCAATTCTCTTAAAATTTTGCTCGGTATAAATGGTGTCACATATATCTGTGAATGCGGATGTGTTAAAGAAACGCCTATTTCCTTACCCTTATTTCTAAAGAAGAGAAAGTATACCACCTTAGGATCTACCATCTCCTCTTCCTGCTTCTTCTTAATACTCTCAAGTACCCTGTAGATCTCAGCAGTGCTTAGGTCGCTTATATCGTCGATATCATGTTTTGGCGTCTCTATCACTACGTAGCACTTACCGTAAGAGGGGGCTGTAGAGTAGAATTCGTGCTTCTCAGGTAGAATAGGTTCCTCACTTAACATAGGAAACCTGTTCTTAAGTATAAGTACATCCCATCCAACTCCAGTTTCAGGTGCACCTGGACAGAATGGGCAGAAGCTCTGAGGCTGCCATGGTCTCAAATCCCTGATATTTGAGACCATTACCCACTCTCCCAATACTGGATCCCATCTAAGTTCCTGCACCTTTTTATGCTCCACAATTCCCACCATCTACAACTAATGCACCACTGCCCCTCTATCAATGTTAACCATATATCCATTGGCTGCATAGCTACCTACTACTCTATCAAGTGCTTTTCTACCTATTTCAAAATCCTTCACTAGCCCTATGACTGCTCCTCCCAGTCCAGCACCTGATAGTTTTGCACCATATGCTCCAGCATCTGTTATCCTCTCTACTATTTTATCTAATTCCGGTAGGCTCACATCATATAGTTTACTTAATAGTTTGTGCTGATACAGCATTATAGTGCCAATGGCTCTCAAATCCCAATCATCGACATTCAGAATCATCTCAGCGCTTTCTCTATCAATTTCTATTGCTGAGCTCATTTCATCCACATTAATTTTCACACCCTTCATAATTTCTATAGCCAGCATTGTTGATCTATGCATTCTTAATGTGAATAGAATTCTATTTAGAGAAACCCTATCTATACTTTCAAGATAGGGCTTCAGCTCATCTTCGGACAATTCGTCCCACCTTGGCTCCCAGAATCTATAGCCGAGCCTACTCCTAATGTGACCTGGCAATTCCATCGATAGAAGTTTCTTAAGGCCTTCCTCAATCTCTCTCTGCCTATTAGGATGTATATCGGCAGTTGAGTGTCTAATCCCTGAATCAACAACTACGAACAATCCTTTGCCAAAGTCTAGTTCACTAACACTATATGGGGGTTTTGTATTAATTAGAATCACTCCTCCGTACGATGATGCGTACTGATCTAGCCTTCCACACGGTATTCCCATCACCTGGTTTTCAGCTTCAAAAGCGAGCTCTGCAATGTCTCTTCTAGATAGCTTAAGATCAAACTCAGCATTTAGCGCCATTATGAAGGCGACTGTTAAAGCAGCACTGCTACCTAAACCTGATGCAATTGGTATATCGCTATGTATGTAAGCTCTAAAGCCAGTCACATTGTATCCGTGATTCTTTAGAGCAATTATAGATGCCCTTAGGTAATTACCAAACCATTTTCCTTTAACGAGTTTAGCATCAACAATGCTGAATTTATCCTCAAGACCTATGTTCTCTGAGAAAACTTCGCAGGATTTACCTTCAATTCCTTCAATTGCTATATATGTTCTCAAATTTATCCCAACAGCTACAACAGGCAGCCCTTTGTAGTCTTGATGTGTATTTAAAAAGTCTAAACGCCCTGGCGCAGAAGCTACAGTACTTGGTTCCCGGCCATACCTCTCCCTGAATCTTTCAACAATACTTTCAACAATACTTACTTCCATTACCACCTACCAAATATAGGTATTACCACTGCAGTATAGTACAATTTAATTTATGGTTTAAAAGCTCTAAGAAGCTACTATTCTCAACAACTGTTAGGTGGTGTACATTAACGATTTCTCCTTTATGTAGTTAACTAGAGACAGCACTATAAATACTGCCTCCTCAGTTCGGATGCTCTCTACCCCTTGACGAGGTACAAAGTTTACTATATAGCGGCAATACCTCTTTATATCGATACCTCCATTCGAAGCTATTTCATCTATGTCTGACCTAGGTCCTCCAAATAGTAGTAGTAGCCTTTCCGCCCCTACCAAAGTGCGCGCCAATTCATTTTCAATCCTGTACAGCATTACCCCCTTTTTCGATGCTCCTACAATCATGTAGTTGCGGCGCATCGAGTGTTCTACGAGACTGCGAAGCGAGTCGAACTTCTTAACAGTGAATCCCCAGTAAATCTCAACGTCACTCTTACTAACCGGCTTAAGGATGTAGTATCTCTGTGTTTCTCCAATAATTTTCGCAGTGATTCTGGTTTTTACAGGTAGAATAGAACCGTATATAACACCTTTTTTACCTAAACCTATATCGACTACACTCTTTACTTCATCATTATGCTCTACTACCCCATCCCGAGCATCTAAACCATAGACTTCGGGATTTATATGGCTTGGGATTTTAAGAGGAGGAATTATACCGGCATACTTTAAAACAGGATCTCTACTAATAATCCTCCTTTTCAAGTACGGTGGGGCTTCCTGGTATTCTAAAATCTTTAGAATAGTTTCTGCATTCTCGTCACTGTCATCTACATAAACCATAATTTCCTCGGCACGAAAAATAGCAGCTGAACGCCCAATATACCCAACTTTACGCGTCTTTTCCCTCAGATCCGGAGCCTCTGATACGAGTGATGATGGAATTGCTATTGATATGAGTGGTTTATTGCGCAGAGGATATAATTCACTCCTAGGATCCACATTTATAACCTAGAGATCTAAAAATACCATGGTTTAAAATTATACCAACTATTCTACAGTTTTACACCGCTATTTTGAGGATAGAGCTTCTATTATTAGCTGGCAAAATTCTGGTAAGTCGTCAGGAACCCTACCAGTAATTATGTTACCGTCTCTCACAGCCGGTTCGTCAACAAATATGGCTCCAGCATTTATTAAGTCATCCCTTACTGCTCTATAGGCAGTAACCTTTCTACCCTTTACAAGACCAGCTGATATCAGTACGTGCGGTCCATGACATATAGCCGCCACTACCTTGCCAGCCTCATATACATCCTTTACAAACTTTAGAACCTTCTCATTTATTCGCAGAGAGTCCGGCGAAAATCCACCCGGTATTATTAGGGCATCTATCTCGTCGTGCTTAACTTCATCTAAATTCTTTATTACATGTCTCACACCCTCTCCGAATACCATTAGCGGTATGGGAGTGCCAAATCTACCAGTAACAGGTTTGTCAGGAATTGCTGGGCGCGGATGTAAACCTGTTCTAACAGGAATTATTATCACCTCAGCTCCTTCTTCACTTAGCCTCAGAAATGGATAGAGTAGTTCAACATCCTCAAATTCATTGGCCGCTATTATGGCAACCCTTTTGTTCTTTAACCGCGTTCCAGGACCAGTTCTTTTAACAAATCCCACAGGGGGACACCCACAAATTGCTATCTATGAGGGAGTTTATATGCTGATATGTTCTGCTGCAGATCTAACATGCTTAACGTTTACAGCCATGTAGCCCTCCACGTGTATAAGGTTTCAGATGGTTGATCTTTCATCATCCTTAAGATCCTGAGATCACCTCCATCATCATCACATCCTTGCATCATCTAGTGTGTGGATATCCACTTTATTAAACTTTAATTTTTAGATTACCAACCATGTTGCGAACGTCTTTAGCATAATAAATAATTTCAAACAAGTTTAGAGCGCCATTTCAACTACGTGCTATACACAGTGAAGTGCAAAGTGTGTTATGTAGACGAGTGTAGAGCGAACACAACTCAATGAGAGTACTTTAT
>JANXEL010000021.1 GCA_025058535.1 Ignisphaera sp.
TTATAAAAACTGACTACTGAGGAAAACCTGCACAGTTTGCAAATTCTATAGATGGACATGGTAATTATATCGTAGCATTTTTAAATCTGGTGGTTGCTATATGTACGTAGGTGAATTTGAATGGAGAGGTTAGGTGTGGGAATACTGGGGGCTGGATTTGTTGCAAAATTTCATCTAAGGGCTTTTGCAAATATTCGAGGTATTGATGTGGTTGCCATATACTCTAGAACTCTTGAAAGGGCTAGAGATGCTGCAGCATATGCTGAGCAGCTTGGTCTGGGAAGACCTAAGGCAGTTGACGATGTATGGGATGTGCTACGAGACCCCAGGATCAATGCTGTATGGATTTTAACTCCAAATGATACTCATGCAGTTTATGCTAAATATGTTGCTGAAGAAGCTAGACAAGGTAAAGGTAACTTGATAGGAGTTGCAATTGAGAAGCCTCTTGCCAGAAATGTGATGGAGGCTAGAGAGATGTTGAACGCTATTGAAAAATCAGGTCTTCTGCACGGATATCTCGAAAATCAGGTTTTCATGCCCTCTGTTACAAAGGGTAAGGAAGTTTTGTGGGGCATAGGCGCAAAATACTCTGGAAGACCGTATCTAGCAAGAGCTGCAGAAGAACATGCGGGACCTCATAATGCATGGTTCTGGAGACCATCTATATCAGGTGGAGGCGTCCTTCTAGACATGATGTGTCACAGCTTAGAGGCTGCAAGGCACTTTCTCTACGACCCTAGAAAGGGTAAGGATAGCTTAAGGCCGAGATACATATATGGGGAGACTGCTACTCTGAAGTGGCTTAGAAAAGAATATATTGAGGATTTAAAAAAGCGTTTTGGAATAGATTTTTCAAAAGAGCCAGCTGAGGACTATGCGTTAGCTATAGTTACATATGAGGATGACGAGGGCAATGTTTCTATAACAGAGACCAGAACTTCGTGGTCATTTGTAGGAGCGGGCCTAAGGCTATCCTTCGAAGTGTTGGGTCCAGAGTACAGTCTATATGTAAATACGCTGCAGCCAGAGCTCTTTACATTTATCAGTAGAAATGTGAGAATTCCACCCTCTGAGGAATTCGTAGAAAAGCAGAATGCGGAACAGGGATTAATGCCGATAATACCGGATGAGGCTATAGCGTATGGTTACCATGCTGAGGACAAACATATGGTAGAATCGTTCTTGAAGGGAAAAATGCCTGTTGAAAACTGGTATGATGGGTATCTCGTTGTCCAATTGATGATGCATGCTTATCTGTCTGCAGAAAAAGGAGTCAAAATTAGATTCGACCCCACTCAAGTGGAAAGTTATGTGCCTTCCTATGCAAGGAGAAGAATTGAATAATTTTTAAAGACTGCTGCTATATTTCAGGTAGAACTATTTTTACCTCTCTTCCCATGTTTGAGGAGGTGTACACGGCATCTATTATTGAATGCAGTATAATACTCTGGTAACCTGTTACCGGGGGCTCTCTATCTTCAATGATGCTACATATAAATGATTTAAGCATTTCCTGAGCCATATTAGCAGATCTCAGAACAGGTTTTGCATCATACAGATAGTTCTCCGATCTGCTATGGAATGAAACATCTTTCATAGCTTCATTTCCCCTAGCCTCAATACCACCTCTATCACCTAAAACTCTCATGTAACCAACCTCACCTACATGTGATACATTTGCGGCCCACGCAACCTCAAATGCCATAGTTAATCCACCTTCAAACCTTATAAAACCTGTGGCAAAATCCTCTAGTTCAAATTTTGATGAATCCCAAGCACCCCAGTTGAATCTAACTTCATCAGCTATGTTGCCAAACTTGGTGTAAACTGCACCAGTTACAGATAAAGGTTTCCTAAAGCCTGTTGCCGTAAGAAGATTATCGATTATATAGCATCCTATATCCAGGAGGGCGCCCTTACCACCTGATAGCTTTTTATCGATAAACGTTGGCGATCCTGGAATGCCCCTTCTTCTAATAAGGAATCCGTAAGCGTAATAGGGCTCTCCAAGGAGACCATTTTTATAGACCTCAACAGCGTATTGCAGTGCTGGAGAAAACCTACTCCAGTACCCAACCATGACCTTTTTATTCATCTTATTAGCAGTCTTAACAACATTGACAACCTCATTTAGGTTGGCCCCAAGGGGTTTATCAACGAGAACATGTACTCCACTCTTTAGCACATCTATGGCAATAGTAGCATGTAGACCAGTGGGGGTAACAATACTTACAGCATCTACCTCCTCCTTACTAATCATATCCACATAATCCGTGTAGCACTTTGTATTGTATTTAGAAGCAACCTCCTCGCATCTAGGCTTATTTATATCAGCAATAGCAACCAGCTTAACATTTGGAATGCTGAGAAGTGGTACTATATGTCTATTAACACCATGTCCTCCGACACCAATAACCGCGTATTTTACTACCCTACTACTCATAGAGCAGCCCCTACAATTTTAGACACTTAAGTTGCTCTCTGGCACGTTCAACTAATTTATTTGGAACATCTATCTTAACCTCCTTACCAATTAGCGAGGATTCGTAAATACTGGCAAGAATGGTAACATCAATTACGCCTTGCTCAGCTGTTGCTATAGGACACAAAAGGGCTTCGTCATTATTTTCAATTGCATTTAAAAATCTTCGCCAAGCTTCCCTATAGCTATTAACCTGCGGTATTGACGGTGGCGAAGCTACAAAGAATTCCCTCTCGAGTGAAGTCACATAGCTTAAGCTAGTACCATCTATTTGAATACCACCTCTCTCGCCAAGAACAATGTACTCCACCTTGTTCTCTTTTACATATGAGGCCCAGCTAACCTCAACATACATGCCAGCACCACCATCAAATGATATGTACGCCGATCCAAAGTCTTCAACCTCACACACCATACCTGGTTGAGGTGGCTGGGGATAGCTCATACCAAATTCCTCCACTCTATCGCCAAAAGCTCTGTATGTAAATCCTTTAACACTTACAGGTTTTGGGTATCCAGATAGATAGAGAAGCATATCTATAGCATGTGAGGCTATATCGTACACAGCCCCACCTTTTGCGAGACTTTTCTTTATAAATGTAGGGGCTGGGGGTATTCCACGCTGTCGAAGTATGAATCCCCTTGCATGGTACACTCTCCCTAAATTGCCTCTATGGATAAGCTTAGCGGCAGTATGAGCCTTATAGTCGAATCGACCATTATGTCCTACAACAGCAAATTTACTAACTCTATACGCAGCATCAACAATTTTCAACGCCTCCTCAATGTTTGTAGCCATGGGTTTTTCAATATAGACGTGAGCACCATTCTTAAGTGCCTCTACAGCTATAGTAGCGTGAAAGATGTTAGGCGTAGCAATGAGCACAGCGTCAAGATTTTCATTTTCTAGCATCTCCTTATAATCGCTATATCCTTTACATCCAGTCTTTTCAGTAAAGGACCTTACCCTTTGCTCATCAACATCAACGCAAAAGTCGACGTTAAATCCCAGCTCCTTTATAGCTGGTAGGTGGGCTTGTGAGGCTATACCTCCTAGACCTATGAATGCTATACTAATTCTAGGCATGCCTAAGACCAATTAGTATGGGTTTTGTGCCATATAAAAATATGTGTTCAATAGAACTATCGTACAAAGTTGTGAGGTTGTATTACGGGAGAGTTTACATAATATCATAGCAATCCAGTCTAGTTCTCAAGTACTTTTAGGTGCATACTATAGTGGTATTTGAAAGATTTAAAATTGTTTGCTTAACAGACAAGAGTATTTAAGCTCGCTTTAAAAAGACAATGTGAATCACTTTTAAAGCAATAGATCGCAGACTCCTGCTGCTCTCCAAAACCTTCCCACTATATTTTCAAGGCCATCAATTTTCCTTTCTTTAAGCCATAGGTCTGAGTACTCCTTTGCCAAAGCTATGTAGTCTGACACAGTCAGGCATCCATCGATTGATTTCAAGACGGCCTTAAGGAAGTCTCTAATAAAATTAAGATCTTCAGGGAGCTTTACATCCTTTACACCCTCGAGCGTTCTCTCAATAGCATTCCTCAGACTTGCAATTTCATTAGTGTTTACGAATCTTGGAATCAGCTTAGATATCTCTGTCTTTAATAGGATGTGCTTTGGAAGCCATATCCCCCACCTTACTTTCCACTTTGTTATGACAGTATCAACTTCGCCGTATAGCTTTCTAGCCCCTACCACTCTGGGCTCTTCACCAGTTAAAGCAGCCCACTTATCCTCCCAACTACCACTACCTTCAGCGTACTCCATTGCGGCCAGTATTAGTGGATCTAAAAATGAGAACAGGCATTCTGAACCATCATCACCCCACGCAGTTACCAGAAAGCCGCTGATACCTTCATCTTTCGCAGCTCCTAGAAAGTTCTTTAAGTTTTCAAGTGCCGTTGGAAAGTCTGGATAGTATCTATTCCAGTTCCAGAGGCCTGGGGCAACAATCTGGTTGAAGCCTCTCTCCTTAAACAGCTTTATCTTTTCCTTAAAGTACTCTCTAGGGCTTGGAGAGTAATCCCAGTTTACCACAATCACTTCCTTCCATATTTGGCTATCCATAATTTTCTTCCATAACTCCCTTTCGCCCTCCCTAAGGTATGCTGCAGCAATCATGTCACCCCATATCATTGGTATCTTGTTTCTAGATTTTGCAATCTTAATCATGTTATAGTGGTGCACCTCATAGAGTTCAGGGCCAATAAATTTTTCTGTTTTGTCGAGGCTCCTACCTCTACCTAATGCCCATGTTTCATCACCTCCAATATGCACATATTTGCTTGGGAAGAAGTCCAGCACCTCTTCAAGCAAACTATAGGCAAATACTCTAGCCTCCTCATCACTAACATTTAAGACACCTTCTCTGGGATTATGCCACTCACTGAATTTATGAAATTGTGGAAGAGTCAGTATATTCTCCATGTGTCCACACAGTTCAAGTGATGGAAAAACATCAATACCCAGCTTCACTCCATATTCGATGACCTCTCTTAACTCATCCTCACTATACCTACCTCTAGAAAACCCTATATCTGGGTACCCTTTCCAAGGAAATAAATCCTCTAGATATAATGCAAAATAGTTATACTTTAAAATGAAGAGCCAACGTAGAATTTTCTTTAGTGTAGCTATTGTGGGAACTCCACCTCGAGCTACATCTAGGTGGAATCCTCTAAAATTAAATTGAAATTCCTCAATAATTCTAATTTCTGGCAAATACATTCCGTTCTGAATCAAGAGTTGAATTATAGTGGCATAAGCTATCTTCTCGTCACCCCATATTTTCACAGCACCTTTCTCTATCTCCACACCAGCATTCCCCTCACCACTTACTTTAATAACTTCCCAGCTGCCCTTAGGTATATTGAACTCCCTTGATAGGAACTCGGGAAAGTTTGAAAACCCGTCAAATGGAAACCATTTATCTGTAAATTCAAGGACCTTAGGCTCAGGAACTATATAGATACTACGTTTCTGTAGCATCTTACTACACTGTAAATAGCGTATCTAGGAGAGGCATAAATAAATTGAGATGGAGCTTTCCTAAGACATACCAACTTCTTTTCTACATTAAGGATCTGTAGTGCATTTTCCACTCTTCAAATATTTTGTAGACTCTAGCATCTTTTACAAATATTGGGATGGTGTCTAGCGATGTCTTGCACTCTATCCACTGTCCACCAACATATCTATTACCGGTGTTTGCATCAATCCATTCTACATTTCTAGGTAAATATACGTATCTTTTAGTCACCCCCTTCTCCAGGATGGGAGCAACAAGAATCTCTGAACCAAACATGTATTCATCCTCGATATTGTACGTATTTAGATCGTGTGGAAAATCAAAGAAGAGCGGTCGGATGATAGGTAGACCCTCTTCAGAGGCTTTTCTAGCTTGCTCAATTATATATGGCTTTAGTAACTCTCGCAGGAATAGAAGACCCTTTATAATCCGATATGCTTCGTCACCGAAGCTCCACACCTCATTCGGACCGCCAGTCAATTCATATACATCACAGATCGATGCGTCCTTAGGATACGGTTTTCTATATCCATGTAATCTAAATATCGGGCAAAATGCACCAAATTGAAACCATCTGACTATCAATTCTCTGAATTCAGGATCGCTCGGATCACCACCATAGAATCCACCTATATCAGTGGTCCAGTACACTATACCACATATAGCCATGTTCAGTCCGGCTTTCACTTGGTTCTTCAACGAGTCGAATGTCGATGGAATGTCACCAGACCATACTACAATAGGGTATCTATGTGAACCCAGCCACGCAGCTCTGATCAGTAGGACGAACTCCTTTTCACCTTCTGATACTAATCCATCGTGGAACGCTTTTGCATAATAAAATGGATACAGGTTAGAGACCTCAAGTCCATTACCAAGAAAATACCTTACGTTTTCATAGTGATAGGGTAGGATATTGAAGTAGCCAAATCCCCAGCCAAATTCAGGTTCGGCTTCATCGAGCCAAAACAGCTTGATTCCGTATCTATAGTAATTGCCCCTCACCTTATTCCATACGTAAGCTCTTGTCTCTGGATTTGTAAAATCAGCGTATGTTGTAAATCCTCTAAACGTGTGAAGTAGTGGAATTCCTTTTTCAGTCTTTACGAGCAGACCTCTTCCAACCATTTCGCTATAGTTCTCACTGGATATATCCACAGTGGGCCATATAGACACCATGACCTTAACTCCAAGCTCTTCAAGCTCCTTAACCATTCTACTAGGATCTGGCCAGTACCTGGAATCAAATTTCCAGTCACCTTGGTTCGACCAATGGAAGAAGTCTATAACAATTATAGAGAGTGGCAGTTCCCTCCTTTTATATTCGCGTGCTACATTCAACAGCTCATCTTGACTCCTATATCTAAGTTTAGACTGCCAGAATCCGAAAGCCCATTCTGGCAATAGAGGTGGTTTTCCAGAGATTTCGAAGTATTTCTTTACTATTTCTGCTGGAGAATTTCCATAGATGATGAGATAGTCTATTTGTCTAGAAGCTTCACACATCCACAGGGTCACGTTTTTGGCAAATGTGGTTCTACCTATACATGGGCTATTCCATACAAATCCATAAAATACTCCGTCATTTGGACGAGCAACTAAAGCAAAAGGTACGCTTATCTGTGTATTTCTATGGGCAAGCTCCAATGTGCAGCCCTTTAAGTTCAGGTAACCAGTAGCGTACTGACCCATACCGTATATATGTTCATCGTCATGCGCTCTAAAATAAAGTTCAATTCTGTATAGATTACCATGTAGATGCCTGTAGTTTCTAGCTTTCAGCAGATTGGCATTATTAGCCCTATAGTCTATCCAGAGCTCTTCTAGTAGCAATCTATCATCACCATAGTACTTAACAACACCGTCACTGCTTATTATGGCAGCTAAATGTCCACACTTTATGCAAGCTCCATTCACATCAATAGATATATCGATGTGTCGTGTAGAGAGAGGTCCAAGTAGAGTCCAGTTCTCCTCTACAATGCTACCACTAACTGTTGATCTAAAGCGTAGAACATCTTCAGCCCATGGTTCAATTCGTATAGTTTCTCCAGACCCTTTGCACACCAAAGCATTACCATCCCTACTACAGAATAGGTAATGTGAAACTTGAGACATGGTCTAGCTGCCCATATTTCTAACCAAGACTATAGATTATAAACTCAGCTGTACTACGGCTAATCGTATGTAAGTATAGTACTGTGAAGAATGCCGGGATTTGCAAGGTACGTCACATCTGATTAAAAATATTTTTAAACCTTCTCTTCATAATATAAAGATAATCTAAGTAAATCTAAGTAACGTTCATTGTTACATTTGCAAAGGTGGTGTCCCTATGGGGATAGCAGGTAAATATGCTACGCTAAAGAGATTAGGGAAGTACCTCCTAATTAGGGGTGTGGCTGTCCTAGTGACTACTGTTATAGCGATATATATGGTCATCATAATTGCTAACATGGGAGGATTTGTTGATGAGATAATAAAGAGTGAAATTCAATTTTACGTATATGAAGCAATTCGAAATAACCCAGCCTATAGAGGTTTAAACAAAAGCACTATTGAATTGATAGCACAAGAGTGGATTGAACTCGAAATAAAGAGGATAGGTCTTGATAAACCATTTGTATATAGAAGTTTTAACTATCTGCGAGATGCACTTACACTAAATCTCGGAAGAGCCATTAGAATAACAAGTGCAAGTGGTTCTAAGCAGGTGAGAATTATAATACTTGAAAGACTTCCTGCCTCAATACTTTTATTTACATCCATACAAATCATGCTATTCTTTTCGAGCCTTACTGCAGGATTGTATCTTTCTAGACGGTATGGCAGTAAGATTGACAGGATCATAGTAGCACTCTCTCCACTATCTTCTATGCCAGGTTGGTTTTACGGACTCTTTCTAATAATGGTTTTCGCATCATGGCTTGGAATACTACCGTATGGCGGAATTGTAGATGCTCCGCCTCCAGAGCACCCTCTACCTTACGCACTAAGTGTATTAAAACATATGATATTACCCACAATGTCGTGGTTTATAGCGTATTTTGCAATAAGCACATACTCCATGAGAACATTCTTTCTCATGTTTTCATCAGAAGATTACGTGGAGCTGGCAAAGGCCAAAGGGGTGCCACCCAAGGAAATAGAGAGAAGATACATACTTAGGCCAACACTACCACCTATAATTACACAGTTAGCGCTTATCTTAATTTCCTCGTGGATGGGTGCAATAATCACTGAAAACATATTCAACTGGCCAGGTATTGGCACATTGATATGGATGGCTATAGCAAATAATGATTCTCCTGTACTCATAGGTATAGTAACAATCTATGCATATCTACTTGCAATTACAGTGCTTTTGCTAGATGTGATATATGTATTGATAGATCCTAGAATTAAGATAGGAGGTGTAAGCACGCAATGAGACAGCTAAAAGTATTACTTAAAGAACTTTTAATGTACAAATCAGCTTTAGTAGGCATTACGATAATAGCTTCCTTGATAATACTGTCATTATACGCAGTGATTACAGCACCATATGGAGAGGTTACAAGAAAGTGGAGTTCTATTGATCCCTGGGAGGATTTCCCAAAAAATGCTATGCCTAGTTGGGTAAATATTTTTATTGGCAGAAAACTTCCTGAGACTATAGTCCTGGATAGCCGAAAGGTAGAGCCAAGTACGAATAAGACCATAATTCCTATTACTGGTGGAAAGTACATACTGAGAATCCTATTCACATTTGGATACACGTATGATGATTTTCCAAGTGAGGTAATTCTAAGAATTTTTTCGAGTACCACCAAACAGTTCACAGCACAGATAGTATGGGTAAAGCCTGGTGGAATAGAATACATAGTAAGTAGAAAGCTATTGAGAGGGTACGAAGCATACTATATTACAAGTGATGAAGAATTTCTTAAGAAGTTCAATGCAAACCTTATAAACAAGTTAGGTTCGAGGCCTAATTACGATATTAGTATTAATGAAGCGCTATTTGCCGAGGAAGATCAATCAATACTTAATCAGAACACAGTTACGGTGCTGAAGGGTGAATATAGAGCTATAGTCGATGTGTTAATAGGGGAGGAAGATCTAAATAAGGTGCAAATAGATGCTAAGTTGGTGGTGTATGGAAAAGTGCACGGAATTGCAGGTACAGATCACAGAAGGCGTGATCTAGCTCTAGCCCTTCTATGGGGCACACCAATAGCATTAGCCTTTGGTCTGGTGGCTTCAATAACCATAACGTTTGCTCAGATGTTTATTGCAGCCATGAGTGCCTGGTATGGAAAGAGCTTCGACTTTATTGTTCAGAGGATTACTGAAATATTTATGGTGCTCCCATTTCTACCAATGCTGTTAATGATATCATATTTCTACAAGATAACAATATGGGTGCTACTATTGATAGTCATACTTTTAAGTATCTTTGGCTCTGGTGTAAAGAATTACCGAGCAATGTTTCTTCAAATAAAGGAAATACCCTACATAGAGGCCGCTATAGCCTATGGAACTAGCAGCTTTAGAATAGTTTTTAGATACATGATACCCAAAATATTACCCACCATAATACCTTCAATAGTCCTCTCAGTTCCAGATTTTGTGTTCCTAGAGGCAGCGCTAGCACTATTTGGTGTAGGCGATCCACAAGCTGTGACATGGGGTAGAGTGTTGGAGGATGCAGCAAGAGAGGCAGCCCTCTATAAAGGCTACTACTACTGGATCTTACAGCCATCGCTACTTCTGCTACTTACAGCCCTAGGATTTGCAATGTTAGGACTTGCACTGGATAAGATATTCAATCCGAGATTAAGGGAGATGTAGATTGGTAGGCGAAATACTTAGTGTTAGGGATCTATACCTCTATTACAGAGTTAGGGCAGGTCTGGTCAAGGCAGTTGACGGCGTATCAATCAATCTATATAATGACGAGTCGCTTGCCATCATTGGTGAATCGGGTAGCGGTAAGAGTTCGCTTGCCAGGGCATTTCTACGACTACTTCCAAAAAACGTTCATAGATTTGAAGGAAGCATATGCATAAATGGAGAGGATGTGATGAGGCTTAGTGATGAGGAGTTCAATAGCAGAGTTAGATGGAATAAGATATCGATGGTTCCCCAAGCTTCAATGAATGCGCTGAATCCTGTAATAAAGATAGGTGAACAGCTAGCTGAACCTCTAATAATTCACAGGAATATGAGTAAGAGTGAAGCTGTAGATAAAGCTAAAGAGATGCTGAAATTTGTCGGGATACCTCAGGAGTTTACGGATAGATATCCATTTGAGCTATCAGGAGGCATGAGACAGAGAGTGGTCATAGCGATGGCCTTAATAACACAGCCCTCTATAGTTATATTAGATGAGCCTACATCAGCATTGGATGTCCTAACACAGGCAAACATAATGAACTTGTTAAAGAAAATAAAAACTGATAGAAAGATAAGCTACATATTCATAACGCACGACATTGCTCTGTCAAGTGAAATTTCAGATAAAATCGCAGTTATGTATGCAGGCCAGATAGTTGAATACAGCTATGCTGAAAAATTCTACAGAGAGCCTCAGCATCCATATTCACAACTGCTACTCTCTAGCGTACCGACCCTTAGAGAGGAAAGGACTGTCAAGTTTATTCCAGGAGAGCCTCCTAGTTTGTTGAATCCTCCTCCTGGCTGTAGGTTCCACCCCAGGTGCCCATACGCTATGGATGTGTGTAGAAGAGAGGAACCACCCATAATACATATGGAAAGAGGTAGCTATGTCAGGTGTTGGCTGTATGCTAAAGGATGAGTACGCCAAACCATGCAATTTAAACGATATTCTATGTATTAGAGGGCTCTGTGTATGGCACCCCATAAGAAAGTTTCTTACAATCTCAGGATATGTAAGAGCACTAGATGATGTTAATATTGATTTAGAGAAAGGGAGGATTCTTGCAATTGTAGGTGAAAGCGGCTCAGGTAAAACAACGCTAGGCAAGACTATACTAAAGATTTACCAGCCAACAAAAGGCAGGATCATATACGATGGCAAGGATATAACACACATTAAAGGAAAGGAAATTAAGTGGTATAGGAGAGAGGTAGGATATGTCCAGCAGGACCCCTATGGAGCACTACCACCATTTATGAATATCAGGGAGATACTCGAAGAACCCTTGATCATACATGAAGTACCAAAGAGCGATAGAATTACCAGAATACGTGAAACCCTTGAGGAAGTAAAGTTAATACCGGTAGAGGATTTTATAAACAAGTATCCCCATATGCTGAGTGGTGGGCAGCAGCAACGTGTTGTTATTGCTAGAGCCCTAATTTTAAGACCTAAATTAATTGTGGCAGACGAACCGGTGTCTATGCTCGACGCCTCCGTTAGAATAGAAATACTCACACTATTTCGAGAGCTCCAGAAGAGACGCGGCTTGAGTATAGTATACATAACTCACGATCTTTCAACAGCAAAATACTTTTCCGATAAAATTGCAGTTATGTATGCGGGGCATGTGGTAGAGATGGCACAAACAGATAAAGTGCTATCCAAACCAATGCATCCCTATACACAGTCTTTAATTAAAGCAATACCGGATCCTGATCCGAGGAACCGAACACTATTTAGAGAGGTGCCTCCAGGAGAGCCTCCTAGTTTGTTGAATCCTCCTCCTGGCTGTAGGTTCCACCCCAGGTGCCCATACGCTATGGATGTGTGTAGAAGAGAGGAACCACCTATAGTAGAAGTTAATGGAGTGCATCTAGTAAAGTGCTGGTTGTATGGCTAAAATACCGTATATTACTATCGGTGGAGCACTTTTATTAATAGCATTTCTAATACCCTTTCTAATTGTGATAAGAGTGCTAGACTCTAGCATAATTGTATTGATAGTGGCATATGTTGTGTCAATAATTGGTCTAGTTTTGGGCATATACGGGGTAGCTGAAAAGTATTCAAAACGGTTTCGAGGGCCGAATTCTTATAGCTACTGGTAGTAGCTATAAGCTTTACATCTCTAAAACTGGTACTGATATAGTGTAGTTATGAATTCCAAGTGTATAATGGAAGCTTTTTAGCTTAAAAACCGCTTCAAATATACAACTAATACTATAAACTGGTATGTAATATTCATTATTTTACGCTAGTAGGGAGCACGACATGGCGGTGGAGTACAGGCATATAGTTAGGATAGCAGAAACCGATATACCTGGCAGCCTCTCACTAGCTTGGGGACTTGCAAGAATCAAGGGAGTAGGCTACAATTTGGCTATAGGGATATGCAGGGTCCTTAATTTAAACCCAAGTATGCAGGTTGGCTACCTAGGTGATGAGGATGTGGCAAGAATTGAGGAATTAATTAGAGAGCCCAAAAAATTTGGATTTCCTCCGTGGACTCTAAATAGAAGGAAGGACTATGAAGCGGGTGAGAATTTCCATCTAGTTAGTTCTGATCTTATATACTATGCTAGAGAGGATATCAATAGAGAAATTAGGATTAGAAGTTGGCGAGGCATAAGACACTCACAGGGATATAAGGTTAGAGGTCAGAAGACGCATACGACTGGAAGACTTGGGCCAATTGTAGGTGTACAGAGGAAAAAGGCTCAACAGCAGCAGAAATAGGGTGTGTCGCATGGGTGATCCAAAGAAATCTCGTAGAAAGTGGGAATCTCCTGGGCATCCGTGGATTAAAACACGGTTACAGAGAGAGATGGAATTAATGGGAGTTTATGGGCTTAGAAATAAACGGGAGCTATGGATTGCTGAAACGTTTCTAAGGAGGATAAAGCATAGGGCCAGGTCACTATTAGTTCTTCCAGAGGATGAACAGAGGAAGCAGCTTCAGCAACTCTCTCAAAAACTATACAGGTTAGGATTGATAAACACAGCCACTGCAGAGATAAACGATATTCTTAATATCACCGTTGAGAGTATTTTGGAGAGAAGACTACAGACAATGGTATGGAAGAAGGGGCTTGCAAAGACAATTCATCAGGCAAGACAGATCATCATACATGGTCATGTAGCAATTAGGGATAGGAGGGTAACCTCACCAGGGCATATAGTTACAAGGGATGAGGAACCCTACGTATCTCTATATCCAACATCACCTTTATTGAGAAGTGGGAGAATGGAGGAGGCGTAGTGTTCACGGGGTGGCATAATGTCATTTACAGCCAGAGAGCTTAAATGGGGCATAGCACACATATACGCATCATTCAATAACACAATAATTCATGTGACTGATCTAAGTGGTGCTGAAACTGTTGCTAGGGGCTCTGGGGGTATGGTTGTAAGGGCCGATAGAGAGAAGCCGAGCCCATATGCAGCGATGATGGTTGCATATAGGGTTGCTCAAGAATCAATTGAAAAAGGTGTGACGGCAATACACATTAAGGTGCGAGCTCCGGGAGGGCATGGACCAAAAATACCTGGCCCAGGTGCGCAGGCTGCTATAAGAGCTTTGGCCAGGGCCGGATTCATAATTGGTCGTATAGAGGATGTGACGCCCATTCCACACGATACAACTAGAAGACCTGGTGGTAGACGTGGCAGAAGGGTGTAGTGCGGATGGAGCTAAATGTACTTAAATGGGATAGAGAGAGAATAGAACTCATGATAGAGGGGGTGCCCTTACCCCTACTTAATGCCATAAGGAGGTACTCTCTAGCTAAGGTACCAACTTATGCTATCGATGAGGTTATGGTTATTGTGAACACGTCAGCCATGTTTGATGAAATTCTGGCACACAGACTCAGTATGATCCCTCTAAGAAGTGAGGAATCCCTGGATAAACAGGGGGATATAGAGCCAGATATGTGTAGCAGATGTGGTGACTCAGAGGAAAAGCCTCCAGCAGAAGTCTGTGAAAAGTGTTACATTCATATGGTGCTAGAGGCAGAGTCGAGTAATGGTGAAGTAACTGTATACTCAAACAATATAAAATCTGAAGATCCTTACGTCAAACCAGTGTACGGTAATATACCTATAGTTATCCTAGCGCCAGGGCAGAAGATTTCCTTGGAACTTAGGGCGAGAATAGGTAGAGGTCTCGAACATGCTAAGTGGAGCCCAGCTACTGTGGCCATCGTTAGACACGTACCAAACATATCACTGGATAAGTCTCGGTGTAACATGTGTGGTAAGTGTGTTGAAGTATGTCCAAAGGGGGTGTTTAAAATGGATGGAGGAGGGATAGTCATCAACAACTTGCATAGTTGTATAGTTTGTAAGCAGTGCGTCTATACGTGCCCGTTAAAAGCAATTGATATAACAATTGATGAGAATAAAAATATTGTTAGAATAGAAAGCTGTGGCTCACTGAATCCTGAGACTATAATCCGCAAATCTGCTACAATTCTTTTGAATGAACTTAAGACAATCTATGAACTTACTAAGCAGTGGAGATTAGGTGGGGGATAGATGAAGCGCACCGGACCTACAAACTACACTTGGAGAAAGACAATTAGAGTGCTAAGGAAGGCGTCTAAAAACAATAACGCCAAGATATGGAGATATGTAGCAGAGCTTCTCGGAAGACCGGAGAGGAAGAGGATAGTCATCAATTTGAGTAAGATCAACAGGTATTCCAGGGATGGTGATATAGTTGTAGTTCCTGGTAAAGTCCTCGGGGCAGGTTCTATTGATCACAAAGTTACCGTTGTTGCCATGGCGTTCTCAAAACAGGCTGTTGAAAAGGTAAAGAATGTAGGAGGCAGGGTTATACACATACTTGAGTTTCTAAGTGAAAATCCCAATGGGAGTAGGGTTAAGGTGATTACATGAATACGGTGCGTGAGGTAAACGTAAAAGAGCTTTACATGTATTTAGCCAATCTAAAAAGTAAAGAGATTGTAGTAGATGCAGAAAACGCATTGCTGGGTCGTCTTGCAAGTAGCGTAGCTAAGCTGCTATTGATGGGATTCAAGGTTCACGTAGTTAATGTAGAGAAGGCACTAGTTTCAGGTAGTAGAAAAATGATTATTGAAAGTTATAAGCTCCTATTTAATGTGAAAACCCACAGGAATCCATACAGACAGTCGATGAAGAGACCCAGAAATCCCATCGCTATATTTAAAGGTAGTGTGAGGAGGATGCTGCCAAAACATAGCTGGCGAGGAGTCACAGTTATCAAGAATCTAAAGGCATACACTGGCGTACCTAGTGAACTTAGTAGAAAAGAGCTTATAAGAATAACAGACATTAACGCCAAATATATCAGAAGGAGCACTGTGGTGACTCTCTCGGAGATAGCCAAATCACTTGGCTGGAAAGATCTACAGTAGGTAGAGCCTCATGGAATCCATAGAATCAAGCGAAAGTGGAATTAGGGTAGCAGGTGCGTACACTCAGATAATCAGTGGCAGAAAGATTGTTGTGAGCGTTGGAAAGAGGAAAACTGCTATTGCTCGAGCGATAATAAAAGCTGGAAATGGTAGATATAAGGTGAACGGTATTCCCGTGGAGATGTGGCCGATAGAAATGGCCAGACTTAAGATGATGGAGCCTCTTATGCTCTTAAACGATAAGCTGCGAAATGCGATAGATATTGAAGTTGCTGTAGAAGGTGGTGGATCATTAGCGCAGGCCTACGCAGTTAGAAATGCTGTAGCGAGGGGGATTATAGTGTACTTTAACACACCTATAGTGAGAGAGATACTCAAGGAATTCGATAGGACTATGATATCGGGCGATCCTAGAAGGACTGAGTCGGAGAAGTGGATGAGATATAGTGCAAGGAGGTTCAGGCAAAAATCCTATAGGTAGGTAGGGCATGATTATACCAATAAGATGTTTCACGTGTGGTTATCCAATTAGTGGTAAATGGGAAGAATTTCATAGAAGAGTCAGCAGAGGGGAAGATCCGAAAAAGGTACTAGATGATCTAGGTATAGAAAGATACTGTTGCAGAAGAACAATACTATCCCACATTGAGTTGTTTAGAGAGATGATAAAGTATGGTACTGTAAAGTAGGTGATGAATATGTCGGAAGAGCAGAAAATGGTTTCACAGCAAATCGAGCTCCTAGTGCCGCTGGAAATGTATTTGCAATCAGGTGTCCACATAGGGACGCATACATGCACAAAACATATGGAGAGATTCATATTTAGAGTAAGGCCAGACGGACTCTATATCTTAGATATAAAGAAGACTGATGAGAGGTTGAGGGTGGCAGGCAGGTTTTTGAGCAGATATGAACCGTCAAAAATAATGGTAATTGCAACGAGGCAGTACGGTAGACAGCCGGTACTAAAATTTGCTGAACTTGTGAAAGCAAAACCTATTGTGGGAAGGTTTGTCCCTGGAACCTTAACAAATCCAAAGCTTGAGTGGTACTATGAGCCAGAGGTCATGGTATTGACAGACCCTAGAATAGATTCGCAGCCATTGGAAGAAGCACTGAAAGTCGGGGTTCCAGTAGTTGCATTTGTAAGCACCGATAACAGGCTTGACGGAATTGATCTGGCTATACCCGGCAATAACAAAGGTAGGAAGTCGTTAGCGCTATTGTACTGGATCCTGGCAAGACAAATACTTAGGGAGAGAGGAGAGTTAGGACCCAATGATAACCTTCCACAAGGACCAGAAGCTTTTGAAACTACAACGTGAAATTTCAACTGTATTTTCAACATTTGAGTAGAATCTTGTTTCGTTTTCATCCAGTTGCTAGCCATACATACCTCACTTTTAAGACTTTTATAGTGCACCCTCTGACAAGTGTGGAAACCCCAATTGACAGTGCTTTTAGATTTAAATTCGGAATAGCTGTCGACTTTCTATCTATAGGGATACTGGCGGTGAAATGTAACAGTGGACAAAATAGTAGTGTTTAGGGAAGTTCAGATACCACTTCCAGTAATTGGCATACCGTTAACCAACTATTTCAATACGTATATAGCTGCCCTAAGCAACCTGAGATGTATTATAAGTGCTCGGCTAATTGTGAAAAAGCACTGTGATAGATCGTTCGACGAAGATGATGAGATGTGTAAATCAGGTGATGTAGAGGAGCACATTTTAAAGCGGTTCAATACAATATTGTGGAGTGTGGAGAGAAAATGCATAGAAGGTGATGTGGAGGTTCATTGTGATAATGAGCTACCATTGTTAACGGTTCTCTCAGTACTGGATTGCGAACTATCTAAGAAGATATTGATGATGGATACCTCCAACTATGTCCATGTATTTAATGCTCTTGCAAATTTGGATGCTAAACTACTGAATATAGATCCGGGTTACCTCAGAGCACTTCGATGTTCGTATCTATTTAGAGCACCATGTGTTAGTAGAGGGTATGAGGATGTGGTCCACAACGTAGCTTTGGTGCTAAATGTGGAGCGGATTAATAAGTACGACTGCAATCCAAAGCTGTGTGTACATATTACTAACCCATATGATAGCTACTCGCTTTCCCTATTTTACAAGTTAGTTACACACGTCATTTCGCAGCTCTTAGAGAATATTATACAGGGTAGAGGGCTAGATCAGAATGTAAAGAATATGATTAGGCTAATTCACGTCATAGAGAGTGAGATTGTGAGGGATTCGCTTGGGATTAAGGTTGATTACCCGATGAACGATGAAATGAACTTATATAAATCTGTTGTGGACTTAAATCAAGTAGTGCTCTACAGGATGAGGCTACCATAGATCACGTAGAAAAGGAGTTGAAAATGAATGCTTTCGTCATACTGAAATTAGGTGGCGCGCTTATAACTGATAAGGAGAAGCCGTTTTCTGTAAAGCATTCTGCACTGTATAGGGTCTGTAGAGAAATAGGTCGTGCATATAGGAAATGCGGCAAGAGGATTATAATAGTGCATGGAGGGGGCAGCTATGGCCACTACGTTGTAAGGGAGCATGGTGATGTCTACTCAATTGAGAGCATCTCGCAGGTTGTTTGGTTTATGAGAGAATTGAACATGATCATTGCCGATGTGCTGAATCTCTACGGGATACCAGCACTGCCTATGGATACGCATGCAATGTTTCTAAGAGCTAGCAACAAACTTTATGCTTTTAAGGAGCCTTTAATCACCATGGTCAACAAGGGTCTCACACCCGTTCTATACGGCGATATCGTATTCAATGAAATGGGAGAGCCAGAAATACTGTCTGGCGATGAGATTGCGTGGTACATCGCATCACTGTTAAAACCGTCTAAACTACTATTTGCAACCTCTGTTGATGGCGTTTTCGATAGAGATCCTACGGACAGAAGCGCTAGACTGCTTTCCATTGTGAAACTATCTGAACTAGATTTACTAGATGTCAGGAGTGCAAGGGGGATGGATGTGACAGGTGGCATGAGGACAAAGCTGTCGCTAGGATTAAAGTACATGGATGGAAGTACCATGACCGTCTATGTTTTTAATGGGTTGAGGGTAGGAAATATATACCACTCTATCTGCGACGATAAGGTGCGTGGGACGAGGGTTGTTGTATGAATATTGAGGATAGGAAGGGTGAGCACATAGAGCATGCAGTGAATCAATTATCCCAAGGACCTTTGACTACACTACTAGAGAATGTATGGATAGTGCACCAGGCCTTTACGGAGCTTTCAATGGATGAAATAGATCTATCTACCGAATTTCTCAGCTATAAGCTCCAAGCACCAATAATAGTGTCCAGCATGACTGGAGGATTTGAAGGGGCGCTCAATATAAATAAGAAGTTGGCTGAATTGGCTGAGGAGTACAGGTTAGCGATAGGCGTTGGTAGCCAGAGAGCTATGGTTATCAAGCCTGAACTTAGCTACACCTACAGAGTGGTAAGGGATGTAGCGCGTAGTGTACCAGTTATAGCCAATATAGGTATTGCACAGCTTTCCACCCTCAGCTATGAAACGGTGGAGCGGATCGTGGAGTCAATTGAGGCAGATGCTCTCGCGGTGCATCTGAACATGCTTCAAGAGCTCATACAACCTGAAGGGGATAGAAGCTTTAGGGGAAGTAGCAAACTACTTGAAAAAATCATTGAAAAAATGGATATTCCAATAATAATTAAGGAGGTTGGCAACGGATTATCACGTGAGACAGCCAGTGTATTCTATACCTTAGGAATAAGAATCTTCGATGTTGCTGGAGCCGGTGGGACGAATTGGGTTACGATAGAAATGCTGAGGGGAAAGGGAAAGTATGAGAGTGTGGGAGAAGTGTTTAGAACATGGGGTATACCCACAGCGGCATCGATAGTGGAAGTCTCATCCGTAGGACGCGATGTCACTGTTATTGCAAGCGGTGGCATAAGGACGGGTATAGATATCGCTAAGGCAATAGCATTGGGTGCGGAGCTCGTAGGTATTGCACAACCATTTCTCAAAGCAGTGCTGTCAGATAATGGGAGAGAATATGTGGAAACCTTACTTCACCAGTTAAAAATTGCATTAATGCTAACCGGATGTAAGAGCGTCGCTGAGCTCAAGAACATCCACATAGTTATATATGGTCTCTTGGCACAGTGGTTATGCGCACGAAGACTTAAAATAAGAAATAGTAACTCGTATATATCATGCACTATTGGCTGATGGTGAGATGGATATGAGATTTTTGTCGTACGCCAGTGAAGTATCCAAAAAGGTTGAAAACTTCATATACGATGTAGTAAAGGGAGAACCCAAAATACTATACGACTCGGCGCTTCATTACATAAGAGCTGGTGGGAAGAGGATAAGACCTCTACTCACAGTACTGTCCTCCAGAATGTGTGGAGGTTCTGAGGACATAGCGATACCGGGAGCTGCAGCTGTAGAGGTTCTCCACACATTCACTCTAGTACATGATGACATCATAGATAGGGATGAGTTTAGAAGGGGGGTTCCTACAGTCCATAAAGTATGGGGCACCGACATGGCTATAATCTCTGGAGATCTGCTATATGCTTATGCATATAGATGTTTAATTAGATCACGAGATTATGGTGTTCCTAACGATCGAATTCTCAGGGCATTAGATGCACTTACAAATGCTGCTATCACTGTAGCAGAAGGCCAGAGCCTCGATATGCTGCTACCATCAATTGATAATGTAGATACCAACATGTATATTGATATGATTAGAAAGAAAACGGCGGCACTCTTTGCATCTTCAGCAGCTATAGGTGCGATACTGGCCGATGGAGATTGCGAGGCTATAGAAAAACTCAAGGAGTCCATGATTAATGCTGGCACAGCTTTTCAGATAAGAGATGATATCTTGGGGCTGGTCGGTGATGAGAAGACGCTGGGAAAACCTATCTATAGTGACATCAGAGAAGGTAAGATGACCATACTCGTGATTTACACCCTAAATAAGGTTGATGAGAGTAAGAAAAAGAGACTAAGGAGTGTCTTAGGTGATAGGAAAGCCAGCCTGCACGAATTAAGCGAGGCTGCAGAGATTATAAGATCGAGCGGAGCTGTAGAGTATGCAGAGAGTTTGGCTGAACAGTATGCTGCTAGAGCTATTGAAATAAGCAGGAGTATAGACTCAAAGGATAGCGAGGCTTTGCACATGTTTAGAGAAGTTGTAGAATTCATGGTGAAAAGAAATTACTGAATACGGAGAGGCGCTTCGTAATATAAATCCGCTGTACGCTTCACCGCTAGCATTTATAAATAGAAAAGATGTAGAAAAATTGATAGCTAAATTACGATCCAAACATACAACAATACCGCACGCTCCATATCCTCTGAACGTACTAATAAATACGAACTCCAAGATATATGTAGATGTAGCATCGCGCACATTTTGCCACTATAGTACAGGTGGTGATGAGGAATTTATAGAAATGGTGTATGAGAAGGTTCTTGACTGTGTGATAGATCTGGACCTAAATAGAGTGGTTCTCGATCTAGCCATATACTCCCCAGCTAGGGATTCCATTCTCTACTCCAGAGAAGGTAGTAAGGTGGAGATAGTTGAAGCAAGTGGGAGAAAGGTGCATCCCCTAGTCTTTGAAGGAAATAGAGTTGAATTTGGTGATAAGCTATTCTACGTAGTCACAAATAAAAATGAGGTGCGCACGATCAAATCTCGTATAAAAGGTATTGTGATATTTGTAGGTGAGATTTTTTCTGATAGCATACGGCGAGAGGTTATGGCAATAATTGATGAGGGTGATGTATATGAGTTCGTTAGATGTAAGCACTAGGGAGGAGGTAAGAAAGATAGCGTTAGGTTATGCTCTTCAGAATAAATTGAGGCATGGACAAGCTGCCGTGGGACCTGTACTCAATAAAGTAATAGGCAGATTTAAAGAGCACAAATCGATGCTTAAGGAAATAAGCGAGATTGTTAAGGACGTTGTAGAGCACGTGAACGCCCTAAGCATCGAGGAAGTTAAGAAATTAATTGATGAGTACGGCATAGCTGAGGGCAAAAAGGAGGAGGTCAAGGGATTACCACCACTTCCAAATACTGAAGGTTGGAAGGTTATTGTAACCAGATTTGCTCCAAATCCCGATTTCGTAATACACCTCGGCAATGCGAGAGCAGCACTGTTGAGCTACGAATACGCCAGGTTGTATAACGGTAGGTTTGTACTGAGATTTGAGGACACAGATCCTAGGATTAAGAGACCGTTGCCGGAGGCGTACGAACTCATTAGGGAGGATCTCAAATGGCTTAGCATTAGGTGGGATGAAGAGTATATACAGAGTTTAAGAATGGAGCTGTACTACGGTACAGCAAAGAAGCTTCTCGAGATAGGAGCTGCATATGTAGATCTATGTAGTCCTGATACATTTAGAGAGCTCAGGAATTTAGGGAAGGCATGTCCACATAGAGACGAGGATCCGAGCATCAGTCTAGAGAGATTTGAGAAGATACTAATGGGTGAATATGGAGAAGGGGAGGCTGTAATAAGAATAAAGACGGATCTCAGCCATACAGATCCAGCTGTTAGAGACTGGGTTATGTTTAGAATTATAGATACTACGAAGTATCCCCATCCTCTGACAGGGGATCGCTACAGACTTTGGCCAACTTACAATTTCGCCGCAGCGGTGGATGACCATTTCATGGGTGTGAGCCATGTTCTTAGGGGAAGGGAACATACATTAAATACGCTAAAGCAGCAATATTTATATAGATACCTGGGTTGGCGCTATCCAGAGGTTTTAAATTTTGGACGTGTAGGAATTGAAGGATTTATACTAAGTAAAAGCTGGATTAAGACTCAGCTTAAAGACAATCCAGAGAAGTTTATGGGATTTGACGATATAAGATTTGCAACACTTTCATCTCTTAGAAGAAGGGGTATAGCGCCAGAGACAATCAAACAGATAATAATGGAGCTTGGCGTAAGAGGCGTTGATGCAAAGATCAGTTGGGCTAATATTTCAGCAGTAAATAGAAAGACGCTCGACCCAAGATCAAAAAGGGTTTTCATTGTCTGCAATCCTATTAAGGTTATAATAAGAGGTCTGGAGGCTCCGCTAAAGGTGGTAATACCATTCCATCCGACTAACGATCTCGGATCAAGAGCCTTTACTATGAGCAGACCGGAGGTCTACATCTCAAAGGATGATCTGCAGCATCTGGTGAGGACTGGGTGCATTAGGTTGATGGAATTTGCTAATATTCGCTACATAAATACGGCTAGTGATGGAATAGTGGAGGCTGAGTATCTCAGCAAAGGTTTAGAAGATGCAAAGAAACTAGGTGCACAGATCGTTCAGTGGGTGCCAGTAGAGAGTGCTATCAAGGTAGTAATACACAGAGCCCATAATGGCAAGCTAAAGAGGATGGTGTGCATAGGCGAAAATTCTCTGCTTGAATTGCAACAGGGCGAGATTATACAAATGGTTAGATTAGGTTTTGGTAGAATTGACAGAATTAAAAGGGATAGCATAACGGTAGTCTACTCACACGAGTAATATTTTCAAAATACCTTAAATACTAGTGCAATAGTTTAGAATTCTGATAATCTAGAGAAAAGGTGGTAAAAATGTCAAAACCATTTTACGTAAAGTTCGAGGTGCCCCCGGAGATCTCTGAAAAAGCATACCAAGCATTGAAAAAAGCTAGAGAAACAGGTGGTAAAATAAGGAAAGGCACCAATGAGGTTACAAAAGGGGTTGAAAGAGGTTTATGCAAAATAGTGCTCATCGCTGAAGATGTAGATCCACCTGAAGTCGTAGCTCATTTACCACTATTATGTGAGGAGAAGAAAGTACCGTACCTGTATGTACCAAGTAAGAAGCGGCTCGGAGAAGCTTCAGGAATAGAAGTTGCAGCAGCCTCCGCATGTGTAGTTGAACCTGGGGAAGCTAAGGCTGACGTAGAGGAGCTTGCATCAAAGTTCCAAGAGCTCAGAGCTAAGGCTTAAATGGTACAAGAATTGATAAGCATATAAATCCAATTGAGTTTTTAATCTAGAATAATTCACAGAATTCAAAAATGTATCGCATTCCACACTCTCTAGCTATTGAATTTCGTAGTAACTCTACCGTTGTAGAAGTTGTGTTTAAAATGCTCTATTCCTTCTTATTTCTTGATAAAATGTTGCTGCTTTTAATGAAATTCTTTGCTAGATATAAATAATTGGAAGATGAATTCACCATCCTTCTCTATATACCTAAGGTATGTAAGTAGAGGTAACCTGCTTTTGCAGATGGTTTACCTTGAAGCTGTATTAAGAAGGTGTCTTCATAGAATTCCTGAGGTATATTAATGTACTCATCCGCCCTCTTCATTCTGTGAAAGCACCTCTATTCGAGTATCACATGAGTAATCAAGTATTTGAAAGGCATCAGCATCTAAATCTAAGGTGAACTAATGTTTGTTAAAAGGTTTGAGTGGCCATCTATATCCCAGTGTTTCTATCTTCTTACGCTTAGCTTTCTCGCCTCTCTTTCTGTTTCCCGGAGGATAATAATGTCCCCTACCCGTACAGGTCCTCTAACATTTCTGGTTAAAATACGGCCCTTATCTCTACCTTCAAGTATTCTAACTCTTACCTGGGTAACTTCACCAGTCACCCCAGTTCTTCCAATTATCTGTACAACTTCCGCTGGAAAGCCCACCTTCTCCACTACGTTTATTTCGTGTTCTTTGCTCTTCTCCTCCACTACGGTATTCGACATTCGCTTTACACCCAGTTTTGATTTTAATGGAGTATTTGGAAGAAAAGAGCTTATAAGCTTTAACATTGTACCTTAGGCTGTAAGGAGGCGAATCACCGCTATGGTCTCTAAGCGTACATGTGATTATTGCGGAAGTAGTGTAGAGCCTGGAAGTGGTGTAATGTTTGTAAGAAATGATGGTACCATAATTTGGTTCTGTTCAAGTAAATGTCTTAAGAATTTTAGACTTAGAAGGGATCCGAAGAAACAGCCTTGGACAAAATTGTATAGTGGAAAAGGTTAGTCAAATATTCTATAGTGAACAAATGAATTACTGAGCTCAGCCTAAGAAGATAGGACTCTATATCTGGTTTAAGAATAGGGTATAGTCAGCGTTTGTAGACGATTTTATCTTGATTATCTCTCTTAGAACATCTATAGCATCAGGTAGAAGCACATTCCTAAATTTTGCCACCAGCATCTTAACGTGGTCTAGCGGTACATCTGTATACAAAATGTCGTTCTCTTTTATATGGCGACCCACCATTACATTTCCCCTAATTGATATGGCAACCTCCTGGCCTGCTCTAGCCTCCTTTATAGACTTTCCCATGTGTTGAATCTGCTGGATTTCCCCGACGTGTTTACCGTCCATTCTTATTAGCGGCACTCCGGATCTTATTGTACCACCTACAACCTCTACGCCAACTATTGCAGGATCGCTGCGCCTAAATATGTAGCCTGGTAATATCCTTACCTTTCCAGGCAGCACTATGTTTTCAAGTTCTTTTTGAAGTTCAGCAGACTTTTCCTTTTCTAGCCACTCAATGTACTCCTCAATGAGCCTATATATTATATTGTTCTTAAATACGGGTATACCCTCTTTTTGAGCAAGCTCCTCAGCTTCTTGAATTGTCTTGACATTAAATAGCAGTATAACGCCTAGGTATCTATCACTCTTTGCAACGATGCTGGCTTCTATAACATCCCTTTTTGTAAGAGGGCCTACGTCTGCTATTCTTACAGGGACAGATTTTCTGTTTAGAGCATTAACAATGGCTTCTAGAGTCCCAAGGGTATCAGCTTTAACTATCACACCGTTCACATCCTTTCTAAACCTTATAGTCTCTATCTCCTCAAGCAACTTGGTTCTGTATTCCTCTATAAGGTGTTCTGATGGCACGGTATACAATGGAGAGCCGGCCAAGGCCTCCTCAATATTGGGAGCAATAATTCTTACACCAGCAGCAGCAGAGACCTCTCCAATGGGTCTGAGCTCTGTTTTGGCCACCCTTATATCAGTCAGTGTCCTGGGTACTAG
>JANXEL010000074.1 GCA_025058535.1 Ignisphaera sp.
TAAATCCACCTCCATGGAAGCTCTGTGTGAGGGTCTTGCAATCACTATGGCTTGAAGTTTTTCAGGAGCTGTTAGAGATATTTTTGATACAGCAGCTGCTGCAGTCATTGCTGTCACCCCTGGTATGATCTCGTA
Source organism: Ignisphaera sp. (assembly GCA_025058535.1). Classification (GTDB taxonomy): domain Archaea; phylum Thermoproteota; class Thermoprotei_A; order Sulfolobales; family Ignisphaeraceae; genus Ignisphaera. Next base: position 136 of record JANXEL010000074.1, read on the forward strand.
ATCTATACCAGCTTTCTCCAGCTCGAGAATCTCCTCAAGAAGTGCTCCATAGATTGCTGGATCTCCAGACTTCAATCTCACCACAATCTTCCCCTCACCAACCTTCCTAGTAATCACATCCACTATCTCCTCTAGAGACATTCTAGAGCTTTGATAGATTTCACACCCACTCTTTACATATCTTAGCACCTCTGGATTGACGAGAGAATCTGCATAGATTACGACATCCGCCTGCTGAAGTATCTTTAGAGCTTTTAGGGTTATGAGCTCTGGATCCCCAGGACCAGCACCAACAATATAGACTCTCCCCCTCACGGGAGCCTCTACCTCTTCTTCCTCCACGCTACGACTAGGGCCATGTACTCCTGATCAGAGACCTTGTCTGAAATCTCTTCAGTTTCTAGAAAGCAGTGCTTCATGTAGGTTACTACATAGCCCCTCTCCACAAGTTTATCTGCAGCTCTAGCAAGATTTCTACCACCCTTAACAACAACAACCGTATCAAAGTACTGAATAGCATTCTCAAGCAGCTCCACTCTGGAGGAAGGGACTATAGCTACTGCTTCAGAGCCCTGGGCCAGGGATGTAGATATCCTATCCACACAGGCATACACTGCAGAAACCCCTGGTACAATCTCAATCTCCACCTCACCTCTACAGCTCATGTGGGATAGAATGCGCATTGCTGTGCTGTATAGTGAGGGTTCACCTAGAACTGCTAGAGCTACAGAGCTATACCTCTTCAAAGCTTCACAAATCCTCTCAGACCCCATCCTCAAGGAATCACTACTCCCCATTACAACTTCAAAGGCTAGTGTCTTGTGATCTAGAGATAGCTTTTTGAGTATGGATAGTGCGTAGCCCTCACCATTGGTTGTGGGTGTGAATATAATCTCAGCCTCCTCCAACCTCTTCAACCCCTTTACAGTAATGAGATCAGGGTCTCCAGGGCCAAGACCAACTATGTACAGCTTCCTCCCCACAGATAATCACCTCTTCTCACCAACAACAATGAATACTGGGTTTAGGCTTCTGAAGAATGTTCCATAGCCCAGACCACCCCCTCTAGCCACCTGAATAAGTACAGCCTCTGTGTAGGCGTTGAGATTCCTAAGTGTTGAGAGAGCTGTTGCAAGATTCTCCACAAGAGTGAGATTAGCAACAATTCTCCTCCCCCTCTTCAGAATCCTGTAAGCTGCTGTTAGAATCTCAGCAAATCTACCA
>JANXEL010000045.1 GCA_025058535.1 Ignisphaera sp.
CTCCTTTCTGAGTGGGTAGAGGTCAACGTAGTTCTTGAGGTAGTCCACGAGGAAGACTGGTACCCACTCTACACCAAGCCTTCTGAATGCTTCGTACCTGTGGTGACCGTCCAGAACTATCATGGTCCTCACATCAACGACTATGGGGTACTTTACGTATCCACAGCTCTTGATGTCTCTCACCACCACCTCAACGAGCTCCTCTATAACGCCCTCGTGGGGGCGGAGGAGCTCTATGGGCAGCACACAGAGCTTCAGATCATCTCTGTAGGGATCGAGGGAGCTGTTGAGCCTGTCTGTGCCAAACCTTCTGAGTAGGTAGTTTAGGAGCTGTACATCTATCTCCATCTCCGCTAACCGGCGTCCATTTCTGCAGAGCTGGGCTGTGCTTTTCCTCTTAGCCGCTGGCTGCTAATAAGTAGTGTAGGTGTGAATGGCGGTGGGAGACCCCTCTGGTGCTGCAGAGCTGGTTGTTTAATCTGGGTGTGGAGCTCTCTTGGGGAATTGTGCTGCCAGCTGCTCACACCCCTCCAGCTGCTTTGCTCTAGTGCAGCTGCAGATCATTGAATTGCTGTAAATAAGTTTAGACCGATCAAAACTTATATTCTCCAGGGGCACAGCTGTAGCAGTGTGGTGCCAATCAGTTGAGCCTCAGAGAGCTGGGCTGCAGTGTTGTTGTTGGTGTTATTGGGCAGCCAAATGTGGGAAAGACCACGCTGTTCAATGTCTTGACTGGGAGCATGGAGAGGGTGGGTAACTTCCCGGGCACAACTGTTGAGATGAAGGTTGGTAGGAGGGCTTTTGGTGGTGGGGTGGTGTGTTTTGTTGATCTACCTGGTATATATGGTTTGAAGGCTGTTAGCGTTGATGAGAGGATTGCCAGGGATTTCATACTCTATGGTGATTGGGATGTGCTTCTCGTTCTAGTCGACTCTACACTACCTGTTGAAACCTCCTATCTCCTTCTTCAGATTCTACAGCTCACCAGGAGAGTTGTTGTGGCGCTGACAAAGTATGATGAGGCTGAGAGGCTTGGGGTGGAGGTGGATGCTGATCTCCTTAGAAGGAGCTTGGGTGTTCCATTTGTTAGAGTCTCCGCTCTCAAGGGGGCTGGATTGAGTGAGCTTCTTGCTGAGTTGGTTAGAGTTGGTGGCTCTAGTGGTGGTGAGCCTCTTAGAATAGGTTTTGGTGCTGCTGAATCTGCTATTGAAAGGCTTGCTAGAGTTGTTGGTGGTTCTAGAGCTCGTGGTCTAGCCTACCTCATCCTCTCTGGTGATGTAGAGCTTGGTGAGAGGGTTGGTGTTAGTAGGGGTGCTGCTGAATCTCTGAAGAAGGAGATTCTAATGGTTTCTGGTAGAGATTCTGAAGAGCTTCTCGCCTCTACCCTCTACAACTTTGCTAGAGAGGTTGTTCAGCCTGCTGTAAGGCTGTTGAGGGGTGCTGGGGGGGAGAGGAGCATCCTGCTGGAGGTGTTTAGTAGACCTATTGCTGGTGCACTTCTATCAATACTAGTTCTGTTTACAGCTGTATTCACAGCATTTACTGTTAACACTGGTTTTCCATTTACAGCTCTACTGCGTGTTCTTGGCTTTGTAGAGGCTGCTGAGGTTGTTGAGAGGTATACTGTGTCTGGCTTGGTGGAGGCTCTGTTTGACTGGGTTGGTGATTCAGTTGCTGAGTTTCTTGGTGGTGGTTTTGTAGCTGAGTTTATAGCTGGTGGTGTTATTGAGGGTGTGGCTATTGTTGCTCAGTTTGCACCTCTTGTGTTTGTTGCTCTAGCTGTTGTATCTGCTATTGAGGATTCTGGTCTAGGTCCACTTATGGCTGTCTCCCTCCATGGTCTGTTTAGAAGGTTTGGATTGAGTGGTAGGGCTGTGTATCCAGTGCTTATTTCACTGGGCTGTAATGTTCCTGGTGTTGTAGCTTCTAGAGCTGCTGTGGATGGTGTTGAGAGGCTCTCTATAGTGGCTTCTGCATCCTTTATACCCTGCCAGGCTAGATTGATTGTTCTCCTTGCTCTTGTTGGTGCTATTATTCCTGGTGATCCTGTTCTCCAGTCTCTTGCTGTTCTTCTTGTCTATGCTGGTGGCTTTATACTTTATCTGGTTACTGCTCTACTGTTTAGGAGATTTGCTGCTGGGGTTAGGGGGGCTTCTGAACTTGTGCTGGAGCTTCCAAGACCTCACTGGCCTAGTTTGAGGGTTGTTTTCTGGAGCTCCTGGTCTGCAGCTAGGCACTTTATTGTGAGAGCTGGTACTATTCTGGTTGCTTTTGTTGTTATTGTGTGGATTCTTTCACATACTGGCTTCTCAGGCTATACTGGTGATCCCTCTAGCAGTTTTGCATTCTATATAGGCTCCTCCATAGGTTTTGTGCTGAAGCCACTATTTGATTTATCCTGTGAGTCTTCGTGGGTTGTTGGTTTTGCTGTTCTCATTGGCTTTATAGCTAAGGAGAACATCATATCAACTATTGCTGTGGTTAGAGGTGTTGGGGATGTGCTGGGTGGGTTGGGTTTAAATCCTGTTCAGGGAGCTTCTCTACTCATCTTCTTCATGTACTACATACCGTGTGCAGCTACCGCCACTACTATCTGGATGGAGGTTAGGAGTGTGAAATTCACACTAGCACTCATTGGATACACAGCAGTGGTTTCACTTACACTCTCGCTAATCTTCTACAGAACTGCTCTACTACTTGGGGTGTAGCTACATGGCTAGAGTAAAACTCAGTAGCATTCAGCAGGGTGGTAGAGTGAGAGTTGTAGAAATACTACTGGATTCCAAGCTCCAGACCAGACTCATAAACATGGGCCTTACAAGAGGAGCTACTATAACAGTAATTTGCAGAAACCACAGCAGCACAATAATAATGCTGAACAGCTCTAGTGGGTATGGTAGAACTATAGCTCTATCCAAGGACGTGGCAGAGAGGATTATAGTTGAAGCTGTAGATCCATCAACAGAGAACTGCAATGGCGAGTTCCAAACCTAATACAGCACCCCCAGCTCCAAACACTACTCAAAACCTTCATGAAGGGTGTAGATGACATGTGGTTTGTGTATTCTATCTCCCATCCTCCGTATGAGTGTGCTCACCACAAGGCTACATAGTTATATCCGTAGGCTCTGTACTGCTGACGCTGTACATCTTAAAATGCTTGGAATGCTCTATCACGTGTTGTAGCTGGCAATTCGAGTAGTATGAGTTGTTTTTATCTGCAGTCTGAGGTGACAGGAGAGATGCCTTTAGAATAGAGTGCTAGAGTTGGGGGAGCAACTATCGGTTTTGTATTTTGAGGTGCAGCTCAGCATCCACTAAGGGCTAGTGTGAACTCACTTGGTATACACCCAGCTACAGATCATAGCTATTGAAATTGGGAAGTACTTGATCAACAATTCAATTCTGCAAATCATGCTGCAGACCTTCTGCAGCGCCTTTCAAACCCTCCATTCTAGCGCTTGGGCTACTACTGCCCTCAGGTTTTCAGAGACAGCCAAACAACTCTATGTAGTGCTGTCCAACTACAGGTAGCCCTTCTGTTAGATAGACACAGCTGAACGTTTAGATCAGAGATGGGTAGAGAGCTTAGGAAAGGTGCTGTTGGTTCTGTGTCACATTGGGAAGCCTTTTACACTCCATAGTGTAAAACAGTATGTTGTGTTTGACTCATGTCAAATCTAGATATGAATAAAAAGATCGAGGTAGTGAAAAGCCTGCTTAAGGCTGTACATAAGAGGTGAGAGCGTAGAGGAGTTGAAGAGGAGATTTGGAGAGGTTCTAGCCCAGGTATCACCGTTTGAGATACCGTTGATTGAGCGGAGACTTGTCGTGGAGGGAATCCCAATAGATGATGTGCTTAAGCTATGCAATCTCCACGTCGAGCTATTCAGGGAGTACCTCACTGGAAGAGAGCTCTCTGGTGTTCCTAAAGGGCACCCGGTGGATCTGTTTATAAGGGAGAATGGGTGGATCTTAAAGCAGTCCGAGGTGCTCGGGCTCTACTCATCAGTGCTTGCAGAGGCTCGGGATGCTGAGGAGGGTTTGAAGCGTCTTCAAGAGCTGCTCAGCGTAGCCAGCGGTCTGAGAGCCTCCTTAAGAGGACACTATAGAAAGATTCAGATGCTTGCGTTTCCCTACCTCGAGAGGAGGGGGATAGCTGCTGTACCAAGGGTGCTGTGGAGTAGAGAGGATCAAATTATAGTTAAGCTTAGAAGATTCTTTGAAGAGGCTGAAAAACTACGGGAGTCTGCCAGTGTAGAGCGGATTAGAAGGCTTAGAGAGCTTGGCGTAGAGATTGCAAGAGAGGTTTGAGAGCTTGTATTTAGAGAGAACAAGATACTACTTCCAGCCACCTGGACTCTGTTTAGTGAGGGTGAGTGGGCAGCTATAGCTGAGATTGCTGATAGAATGGGTTGGATAGTTGATGTGGGGGATAGGGAGTGGAAGCCTTTAGAAAAACCCGTGCTACCCTATGAGTTGAAAACCGCTGTAGATCCTCAAAAGGTAGAGGAGCTCCCACCGGAGTTTAGAGAGATTATGGTTAGAGGAGGTCTGACTCCAGATACATACGAGATTAGGAGTGCTGATGACCTGGATCTAGATACAGGGTATCTAAATACAGAAGAGATTAGAGAGCTGCTCAGATCACTGCCACTCGAGATAACGTATGCGGATAGAAATGATAGAGTGGTATTCTTTAGTGAAAGTAGATTAGGTAAAGGTTTTGTAAGAACAAAAACGGTACTTGGAAGAAGAGTAGAGTTCTGCCACCCACCTAGACTGGAAAAGCTCATACGTAGTGTTATTGATGACCTCAAATCTGGTAAAGCTAACTATAGAGAGTTCTGGACCAGGATTAGGGATAGAGTAGTAAGGGTGCTCATAGTGGCAGCTAGAAACGATGCGGGTGAGTACCTAGGGGCAGTGGAGATTGTGGAGGACCTTACAGAAGTTATAAATAGGGCTGATGAGATTAAGAAGAGAATTGTGGTGCTGTAGTGAAGTCCCCACTCGAGCTGTGCTCAAGGTACCTCGTTCCAGCGGTAAGGAGGGAGCTATCGCTAAGGCTCATGAAGAGGGAGCTCACAGGTGTAGAGGTAGCTAGGCTCCTCGGCGTCTCACCATCTCTGGTGTCAAGGTATCTAAACAGCGAACGTGGAGCTCAGATAGATCTAGAGAGGCACCGAGATGCTGTGGAGTGGATAGAGAGGCTTGCGGACAGCGTTCTAAGTGGTCACATGGATCGGTACACCGTAGTCAGAGAAATTGATAGAATAGCAATGCAGTTCATGGTCAGAAGGCACCTCTGTGGCTATCACAAGAAGCTCGAGCCAGATATGGATTTAACTAGGTGCAGAATCTGCCCAGAACTCTTTGGAGATTGCAGCACAAATTGAAGATCCTGGCAGATGAAGTCCAGAGGGTAATCAACTTCACCAGTGGAAGGCCAGCAGTGCTACTCTCGAGCGAGAGGGGTACAGCGACCAATGTTAAACAGAGAGTTGCAGGGTGCATCTGGAAGAGCTGTGGTTAGATAGTCTAAACTGTAGAGGGTGTGGTTAGATGCAGAGAAGCTCTACAGCTGCTTGATAGAGCTCCCTCCAGCCAAGCTTGAACGTGATAATGGGGTGGCTGAAGCACTGCACCAGAGGGGTTTAATGGAGAGCTGCAGCTGGTGTTGTTAAAGGATCTCTAGGACTTCAGCATGTGTGCACATCTCCTACGTTTAATTTAATTGAAGGAGGCTATGTCTACTGAGATTGATAGTGATCCTCTTTTAGGGTGCTGTGTTTGTCTAGCACCTTCAGCACCTCTACATGATTCAAAGTGGGCAGTTTATGCTTGAGCACTCTCCCACGGCAACTCTCTACCGGCTATCCATCTGAAGGTATTTCGATATCTGCTCAATGTACTTAAAGCCGTGGTCTGGAAATATGAGCACGTAGTTGCCCTCATCAATCCTGTCCTCATCAACAAGCTTTTTATATGCTGCGTACACCGCACCACTGCTTAACCCAACCAGTATTCCATCCCCTCTAACTATGTCTATAATGCCCTCTACAGCCTCACTGGATGTAACCTCGATAACGCCATCGAGCTCTACGTGGTGCACCCACTTCATACCACTTTCAACTCTCCTAATACCCTGAATCGTCGATCCTTGCGTAGGTACTACACCGTACACCCTAACACCCCTAAACCTATTCTTGAAGTAGAATGCCAGTGCTGATACGTGACCCGATGTCCCCAGGCCTCCCATGATGGCCTTTGGAACTATTCCAGCCTCTCTGATCTGGAGTTCAAGCTCCTTTGCAGTGTACCTCAGATGGACCTCGAAGTTCGCATCATTGTAGAACTGGTTTAGATGGAGAGCGCCCTCAGATCTAGCGACAGTCTCTACATCCTCAATGAGCTCTACAGTGAGTTGTTTAGAGGATCTAACAACATCCACGCCAAAGATTTTCAGAAGAGCCTCACCTGTTTGAGAAACTGTTGATGGTATGTAGGCCCTTAGCCTAGATCCATGGATGTTGGCCATCGATGCTATGGCAAGGCCTGTGTTAGTTGAGGTGGACTCTACGAGAAGGCTCGGTTGGGATTTGCCAAACACCTCTACAGCTCTCCTATACATGTACCAGCCAATGCGATCCTTAATACTCATGCTCCATGGATTGAACCCCTCGAGCTTAGCCCATATAATCCTACCACCTATAGATGCTCTCACCAATCTCACAAGTGGTGTAGGCCAATTTCTATAGAGAAGCTCCTCACTATCTCTAAACACCCTAAATCTACTAGGATTAATGTCATCAAAGAAGCCCAGAACCTCTAGAGGGATGTAGATTTCCTCAGAAACACCTCGAGATACTGGTATGTGTTGCACACCAAGCCTCTTAAGAACGGCACAGAGCTCAACGTTATCGACAGCAAGCCCATTATCACCCACAGCAACAGTTCTATCAACACCACCCCTCCTCAGAATACCACTAGCAATCTCTAGAAACCTCTCAAAAGATAGATCACCTCTACACACAACATCATCCACTCTAGATAGGTACACCATGCAGCACCAGGCCACGGTAATGCTGTAGAGCTTATAAGCTAAACTATACGGTGCACCCAGATAAAGCTACTCCCACCACCCTCTACAGATTGGTAGAGCTTCTAAAGCTAGGTAGAGACACAGACTTAGTAGTATCCACTCCGATAATCATATAGATACAGCTGTCCACCCCCAGTATCTGAATAGCCTCCTCGTAATAGAGATTCAGTGATTAGTAGACACAGCACCCAGCATTACCTACTTCAGCATACCTGTCGGTCCGTGGAGTGTGTAGTGCTCTGGATTTTCTTCAAATGCTTTTTTACAGCTGTAGCTACAGAAGTAGTATATCTTACCCCTATACACACTTCTATACCTTGCTTTACCTGGGTCTAGAGACATTCCACACACAGGATCTGTAACACTCATAGGTGGCTTCACACAGGAGATACTCTATCCACTAGCTAAAAAAAACCTCTCAATCTACACTTCAAGTGTGGTGCAGTGTAGTGGTGAGCTTGGCTAGAATTGCAAGAGTGCTGCAATCACTAGCTAGAAGTGGTTGGATGTTGAGGGGTGTTTCTGGTAGTGTAGCTGAGACTGTAGCTGATCATAGTTTTCTAACAGCGCTTGTGTGTATAGATATTGTTGAGAGGATTGGCCGCCATGGTGATGTTGGAAGGGTTTTACTATACAGTATTCTACACGATATTGGAGAGGCATTCACAGGTGATATAGCTAGAGGGGTTGGTAGAGAGTTGGGAGAGCTAAAGAGAGGTGTGGAGTTGAAGCTTGTTGAAGAGGGTGTGGATAGCGTGATTGCTAGAAGAATCTATAGGGAGTATGTAGAGCAGAGCAGTTTTGAAGCTAAGCTTGCAAGACTGTGCAACTACATAGCAACATACCTCACAGGACTACAGTACAAATCCATGGGCTATAGAGTTAGCGATATCATTGAAAACACCTATAGAGAGATACAGAAGCTCTCTGTAGAGATGAATCTACATAGTGTTGTGAAGCAGTATATAGAGGAGGAGAGTCGGGAGTAGAAATTGTGGACGAAAATAGGTTAACAGCAGGCGTCCTGAATTGGGTTTAGCTTCAGGACAAGTTTATAGCTGCTTAGAGAACCAATTCAACTAGGTGATGAAAGAGGATTGCTCTGAGTAGTGATGAACCTCCACCAACACTGATAAACTCCATTAATGGTGTAGATCTACTGGGCTTTTACACACTCTACCGCTAGTCTAACTATAATCTACTCTGCAATCACTATGGTTCTTCTAGGACTTATATGCAGCTCTACTATGGAACCCTCTTCAATTCTGCTATCAGATGGTGTATAGAACTTTACTTCAAATTCACCACACTGTGCTCTATGCTCTACAGTACCACCCATGTAGGTAGCTCTAGAGATGGTGCAGCTGAATAGATTCTCTAGACCTGTAGCACCTTTTCGAATCTCTATAGCCTCAGGTTTGATTACAACTGTAACCTGTTTACCGATTAGGCTAGTGGGGTCTGTAGAGTTTAGAACTCCGAGAATCTCTGTTCTACTCCCTATCCTCACAACACCATAACCATCTCTTACACCTTTAAGCACACCATCTATGAGAATATTACTACCTATAAATGAAGCTACGTACCTGCTCCTGGGATTCTCATATATATCGTAGGGCCTACCAATCTGAACAATTCTACCCCTATCCATAACAGCAATTCTATCGGATAGAACAAAGGCCTCTGTCTGGTCGTGAGTGACATAGATTGCAGTTATACCTAGCTTTTTAATCAGCTCCCTTATATCGTATCTAAGCTCCTCTCTAAGCTTTGCATCCAGATTACTGAGAGGCTCATCTAGTAGAAGTACCTTGGGGTTTATAACAAGTGCTCTTGCAAGTGCCACTCTCTGCTGCTGTCCACCAGAGAGCTGTATAGGGTATCTAGATTCAAATCCTTCAAGCTTTACAAGCTCTAGAGCTTCTCTAACCCTTCTCCTAATCTCATCCTCTGGAAGTCTCCTCAATCTCAAACCAAATGCAATATTCTCGTAAACAGTCATGTGGGGCCAGAGTGCATAGCTTTGAAACACCATTCCAGTGTCCCTCCTCTCTGGAGGGAGATCCGTTACATCCCTACCATCTATATAGACTCGACCTCCATTTGGCCTGAAGAGACCTGCTATTATCTTGAGAACTGTTGTCTTACCACATCCACTAGGTCCTAGAAGTGTGAAAATCTCTCCTCTATCTACATCAAAACTCACATTATTTACAGCTACAAATGACCCAAATCTCTTAGTAACACCATCAAGTGATACAGACATGAGTATCACCCAATTTTAGCTATGTATTCAGATTTTAAGAATCTTTCCAGCACCACCATGAATATTATGCTTGGTATCAGTAGGGTTATAGCTACTGCTGATGCGAATTGCATGTTGTAGCCACTTGCACTGTAGAGTAGCATTGGTAGTGTCACTACATTGGGTAGCCCTATGAAGAATGTGCCTGTAAACTCATCGAAAGAGTAGAGGAAGACAAATACACTACTTGCAATTAGTCCAGGAGCTGAGAGTGGTAGTGTGATTCTGAAGAATGTGGTTAGGGGGCCAGCTCCATGAACTCTTGCAGACTCTTCATAGTCTGGTGGTATTGATTTGAATGTTGCAGCATTAATCCACACAGCATAGACTAGACAGGGTATTATGTGAGCTATAACTACACCGGGTACTGCGCCTGCTAAACCAAGTCTGTAGAATATGAGTAGTAGATTAACGTAGACTGGCTGTAGAGGGAATGCCTGAGGCATTAGAAAGAGGAAGACCAGTAGTGGTTTTAGTGGAATTCTCCACTTTGCAAGTGCATATGCAGTTGGTAGTGAGATCAACTCAGTTATTACTGTAACTATTAGAGCTATAACTATGCTGGTTTTAAGAGCATCTATAATTCCAACAGCTGCTGTCAATGCATATCCTCTTCTCAATCCTAGAGCTTCATACCAGTAGTCAAGACCTAGCTCCTGCGGTAGTAGACTTGGCCAGTACCACTTTCTAGCTACAGACCACAGCACAACACTTACAAATGGTGCAAATACCCACGAGGCTAACACAAGCAGCACAGTTATCTTTAGAGCTGCTGTGACTGTGTGTTGAATTCTATACCCTCTCCCTCTCATACACACCAGCTCTAACAGCCTCCCTCAAGTAGGCTATGGAAAACAATCCAACAACAGCATAGGATATGACTCCCAAAGCATTTGCAATACTCCAATCACCAAAGTAGGTCACTCTGTGAGCCATAATCACAGTCATTGTTGTAGGCTTTGCACCACCTATTATCATGTATGGTAGTGTGAATGTACCTATATTGGAGGCAAAGGTTAGAGCAAATGCTATAGCTATACTCCCTCTAGCCATTGGAAGTAGAATCCTTCTAACTATATAGAGTCTACCAGCACCAAGAACTCTCGCTGCATCAATATGGACATCGCTAACCATAGCAAAACCACTCAGTATTATTAGTGCCATGAATGGTGTCTGCTTCCACACAAAACCTATTAAAAGCCCTCTCCAGTCAAAGAGATTAGGTGCTTCCTGCAACTCTATAAAGCCTATCTGAGCTAGAAGTGTATTTAGAAATCCATGAGGTGCTAGAAAGGTTCTCATCATCTGAGCGACAACGACCATGGGTATGAATAGAGGGAATCTAAAGATCCAGTTAAGTATCTTCCTAAAACCCTCATCCAGACTCAATCTTATGTAGGATGCAATGGATATGGATATGAGTAGAGAGACTAGTGCACTAAGAGCACAAACAGCTATAGTGAAAACAACATCCTGAGCATAGACTGTAAATACATAGCTGTAGTGCTCTAGAGTTAATCTACCACTACTATCCACTACACTGATGAGTATGGCTAGAATAAAGGGGTAGAGATATACGGAGAGGAGGATCGTGAGAGAGGGTATGAGCATTAAAAAAATTTTTATTGAGTTTTTTACAGAGTTTCTATCCATTGTTTTTACCCGACAACCTTTTCATACAGCTTCAGTATATCGGTAAAGTACTGGGATACTGGGAATGACTTTCCATACCTCTGAAGATCTTCTGGAGGTATACTGAATAGCCTTGCCTTAGCCTCTTCACTAACGTGTGGAAGCACTACATTGGGGTCTATTCCTGGATACCAGTTATACTTCTCAACTATAACCTTCGCCTGCGTCTCTGGACTTGATATGAATTCTATTAACTTCTTAGCCCACTCCACATTGCATGCCTTTGCAGGGATTACCAGATACATTGGCTGACCTGGTAGTCCTGGAGCTAGAAGCGTCAACTTGATGTGTGGAGGCATTCTACCCTCAGCTAGCCACGTCATGAACATGTCAACCCATACCGGTCCCATCCATATCTCCTCTCTAGCTAGCATGTCAAGAGTTCCTACATTTCCAGCTGTTATCACAACCTTCTCATTGAATACCTTCAACTCCTCTAGAGCTTTTGTTATAGCGTCTTTGAGAGCTTCATTGTAGGGTCCTCTTGCTAGAGTATCGTACATCCCAGTCTTCCAGTACACCCATCCAACGACAAAACCTACTCCAGACATACCCCCTCTAATTCCATTGTGTCCAAACTTCTTTGGATTTGCTTCAACCCACTTAACAAGCTCATCATAGCTTCTAGGTGGGTTTTGTACATACTTAGTGTTGTAGGCTATAGCTATCTGGCTGTGGAATAGAGGTATTCCAAAACCTTTTATGTAGGTGCCCAGTGCATTGTAGGCGTCTTCAGACACTACATACTTCCATGTAGGTATGGATGTGGAGTAGTTGAGTAGTAGCCCTTCTTTTAGTGCCCAGGACATGAATATCTGGTGAACAACTGCTACATCTACATCCCAGCACTCCTTACCAGCATCTCTCGCAGCTTTAAGCTTTTCAAATATGATTCTGCTACCCGGTTCTCCAGGACCTGTGTGTATAGATGCAATCTCTACATTTGGATACCTCTTAGTGAATTCTGGAGCTATCACATTCTGAATTAATGCAAGCATGTTAATATCTCCTGCAGTTGCATAGACCAGTCTAACTTTCCCAGGTGTGGTGGGAGCAAACTGCTGTAGAGCTATACCTATAATAACTGCAGCTATTACAGCGATAGCTACTATCATCAGAATTCCACTTCTAGTTCTAAGCAATACACTTCCCATATAGAGCGCCCAAGATAGGGGAACTTTGCAGAAGATTTTTAAATCTATCTTAAATGATGGAGTATAATATCACGATATGAGAGTATAACAGTATATTGGAAGAGTATAATAGTATGCAACAGTGTATAATGTCTATAGAGCAGGCTTCATTCAATACTCTACCTCTAGCAATCCATGCTGATTGTGAAAAATAGTTGAAGATAGAAAAACTCTAATGCTAATACAGTTGTAGTTGGAGTCCGTGAAAACAGGTAGAATCAGCTGTATAGTGGATAGCTGGGCAATACAAGCACACTACCATTGCAGCCACATACTGGTTGAGCTGAATTGAGCAATTCTGGTCATCACCACAATGCTGCTGTCTAAGCTATCTACACAGAATCTGTACACCATCTACATCAACCATACTACAGCCTTCAATAATCTTCTAGATGTCATTCACATAGCGTGTAGTGGAGTTCTATCCACAGCTAGCACTCTGTTGAGCTCCAGCTTGTAGTGCAACACAAATCTCTCTCTATCGGTATTGTTGCTGTGAGTCTTACGTCTCTTGATGATGCTCCCACTCTAACCTCATAAACCCCCTGCTCAATAATCCACTTAGAGCCGTTGAAGCTTGCTAGGTATTTCAGTGGTATGCTTATGGATACATCATCCTCCTCACCGGGATTTAGTAGTCGTGTTTTTGAGAAGCCTTTTAACTCTTGGAAGGGCTTTTCTAACCTTCCTCTTGGAGCTCTAATGTAGATCTGCACAACTTCTCTACCTGGATACCTTCCACTATTCCTAACCTTTAACCTTACCACAATATTCTCGCCATCTCTAGATATGGAGAGGTCTCTGTATTCAAATGATGTGTAGCTGAGTCCATAACCAAATTCATATGCAGGTTCCTCAGCAA